>NZ_LKTL01000022.1:0-96113 GCF_001401775.1 Shewanella sp. P1-14-1
TTAGTAATCACATAGCGAGATGGACGCAGACCGTTACGATCGACGGCACAGGCAGCATGGCGACCATTACTCATCACGATACCAGCAGGTCCGTCCCAAGGCTCCATATGCATTGAGTTGAAATCGTAAAATGCTTTTAACTCGTCATCCATTTCAGGATTACTTTGCCATGCAGGTGGAATCAATAAGCGCATCGCACGATATAAATCCATGCCACCAGATAATAGCATTTCTAGCATGTTGTCTAATGAAGAGGAGTCAGAACCCGTTTCATTCACAAAAGGTGCGGCTTGTTGTAAGTCAGGTAATAGTGGCGAGTTAAACTTATAAGCACGCGCACGAGCCCATTGGCGGTTGCCAGTAATGGTATTGATTTCGCCATTATGAGCTAAGAATCTAAATGGTTGTGCAAGTGGCCATTTAGGTGATGTATTAGTTGAAAAGCGCTGGTGGAAAAGACAAATCGTACTTTTAAGACGAATATCAGCAAGATCGGTATAAAAAGACGGCAGATCTGCAGGCATCATTAAGCCTTTATAGACGATGACTTGTCCTGACAGACTCGCGACATAAAAATCCTTGTCATCGACAATTTGTTGCTCAAGTCGGCGTCTAGCCATATATAGACGACGTTCTAAGTCTTTTTCACGCCAGCCAACAGGGGCGTTAATTAATACTTGGTAGATCTCTGGTAAGCTCTTGCGACCAATTTCGCCGAGCACGTCAGGATTGACTGGTACCTTTCTCCAGCCTGCAACACTTAATGTTTCACGTTGTAGTTCTTTTTCTAATATAGCTTTAGACGCTTCAGCTTTAACTGGGTCTTGGCTAAGAAACAGCATACCAACAGCAAATTTACGACTTAGATGCCAATCATTTTCTGTTGCTACAGCAGCAAAAAAGTCTTTTGGCATCGACATTAATAGTCCACAGCCATCACCTGTGCGACCATCCGATGCAATACCGCCACGGTGTTTCATTCTGTCTAAACCGTGAATAGCAGTACGGACAATACGATGGCTAGCATCGCCATCCATTTGGGCTATTAAGCCGAAACCACAATTGTCCCGCTCAAAGCTGGGATGATATAAGCTCATACAAAAACTCCCTAAACCTAACTTAATACGACTCGGATAATGCGGAGAAGTTCTCATAGATATGCACCCGAACCACTCAAATTAGCCCGATAATGAATAAAGGTCAAACTTAAATTACTCAACAAAATGAATTGTTATGTCTATTACAGATGTTAAAAAAAACCAGCCTTACGTTAACGTAAACTGTATTTTTGCTCGTATAACCTTATGAATAAAAAGAATTTTAAAAAAGTCAGCTTTTTGATTTTACTTTTTGTTAACACTTTAGTCTAATTGATTTAGTTTTATAAATAGTGAATTTATTTTCAAGCACAGTTGCAGTGAACTATTTATTTAATTTGCGTATTTATTCACTTTGATAGTTGATTTTAAATTAATCAAATTAACCATTTGTGAAGTTGTACTGACATTGATTAAAAAACAATCGCATTAATTCATCATTTCTTGATATAGCACCAAGTATTTACTCTTTAAGCTGTATATCATCGGCCACTTTTTGAAAATTGAGGATTGGCAGTGGGTTTAGATGATTACGTGAATACATTTGGTGCTGTATGTAAACAGCAATACGGTGGACGGATCAGAAAGCTGACTATCGATGCCAAATTCACTTGCCCAAACAGAGATGGCACCCTTGGTAAAGGCGGCTGTACATTCTGTAATGTTTCTTCGTTTAGTTATGAGCAAGGGACTGAGGCCAGCATCTCAGAACAACTGAGCCAAGGTAAGCAACGTTCAGTATTAGCAAATGCACCCGCTTCTACCTCTAAATATATAGCATACTTCCAAGCTTATACTAGTACTTACGATGAGTATCAGGTGTTAAAGCAAAAGTATGACGAAGCGATAAAAGATGCCGACATTGTTGGATTACATATTGGTACCCGTCCAGACTGCGTACCGGATGATATATTGGACTTACTTGTCAGCTATCAAGATAAAGGAATTGAAGTCTGGTTAGAGCTTGGTTTACAAACCGCGAATAATGGAACTTTAAAAAAAATTAACCGCGGCCATGATTTTGATAGTTATAAAGACACTGTTATAAGAGCAAGAAAACGTGGTATTAAAGTCTGTGCTCATTTGATTCTTGGTTTACCTGACGAGACGTTTGAAGATAACCTTTCCAGTTTAACGCAAGTTATATCAACAGGTGTTGATGGTATAAAATTACATCCATTACATATTGTTGAAGGAAGTGTCATGGCTAAGGCGTGGCGACATAAAGGAATGCCTTTATTGAGTCTGGAAGATTATGCTCACTACGCGAGTGAGTTAATTAGACATACTCCAAAAGAGATAATTTTTCATAGAGTCACAGCATATGCTAAAAAACCGATGTTACTTGCTCCAGAGTGGTGTGCTTTTCGTTGGGATGGCTTAGTAGCAATTGTCAAAAACTTAGCCGAGAATGGCGGACAAGGGCATTATGTTACCGGCGGAACAGTGTAAAAAGTAACCAGTTTGCATGTTTTGCAGTGATTTATATGGGCGGATTTTAATTTTTTGTTAAAATCATGTAATTAGTTTACGAAAATTGGACTTGAAAAGCGCTGAGTTGTTGCATAGGCGATTATTGCGAGTATTATAAATTCCAATTTTACAGAAATAAATTAGAAAGAGGTGCCACAATGGCCACAGTCCAGCTAGAGTCTATTTTAGATCTCAATACTTTAGAGCAATATTGTAGTGCTATTGGTGCAGGTACTTTATTAAAAAGTGTCGTGTTATTTGAGCAATTAATGCCTGAGTATGTAGGTAGTTTAGTTAAAGCAAATGATGTGAATGATAAAGATACATTATGCGCAGAAGCTCATAAATTTAAAGGCGCTGCTGGTTCAGTTGGTTTGAAGCGCATTCAGCAGTTTGCACAAAAACTGCAGCATGGTGAAGAGTCATCATGGGAAGCTGAGCACAACGCTTGGTTAGCTGAAATTGTTGAGCATGCTGGTTCAGATTTACAGCAATTAAAAGCATTCCTAGAAGCCAAAGCATAATCACTGCTGGTTTATAGCGACATTAAAAGTCCCGCAAGGGGCTTTTTTTTGGTCTTTTTTTTGAGAATAGTAAAATTGAGCTATGGATCGTGCAGCTGTGATTGTTATTTGTTGTGACTTAATTCATTATTTAAATGAAATCTTCTTAGGGTAATCGATTAAATGAAAAACCTACCGAGTTTAAAAAACCTATTCTATTTGGTTAACTTGCACCAAGAGCAAAATTTTAACCGAGCTGCTAAGTCATGCTTTGTTAGTCAATCTACTCTATCGAGTGGCATTCAAAATCTTGAAGAGCAACTGGGCTACCAATTAATCGAGCGAGATCATAAATCATTTATGTTCACAGCAATAGGTGAGGAAGTTGTTGAAAGAGCGAGAAAGCTGCTTACTGATGTTGATGACTTAGTTGAATTGGTTAAAAACCAGGGTGAGCCTATGACTGGAGAGATCCGCTTAGGTTGTATTCCAACTATTGCACCTTTCTTATTAAGCCGTGTAGTAAAGCAATGTCAGCAAGATTATCCACAATTGAGTTTATTGCTAAAAGAAGACACTACCGACAGCTTATTAGACTCATTAGGAAAAGGGGAGCTGGATTTATTGATACTTGCATTACCGGTAGATACTACTGGATTTCACAGTATGAAAGTGGGTATTGATCCTTTTAAAATGGTCGTTCATGAAGAGTTATCGGGTGGGATAATAAACCCAATTGATTATCAAAAAATGCCAGATGAAAGTATTTTCTTACTGCAAAGTGAGCACTGTATTACTGGTCATGCTATTACTGCTTGTCAGTTAGGCAATAGTGCCAAAATTAATCCTTTTGCTGCGACCAGTCTACATACATTAGTTCAAATGGTTGATAGCAAATTAGGCACCACATTCTTACCGCAAATGGCAATTGATGCTGGGATCTTAAAAGATACTGAGTTGAATATAATGAACCCGCCAGGTGAAAGCCCTTATCGAGATATCGGCTTGGTGTGGCGTCAAACAACTAGCAGAATCGCCACATTCAGAACATTAGGCTTAATGCTAGAGAACTTACTTGCTAAACCTGAGTAGCCTGTTGTTGAAAGGGAGTTTATTAGCAAGTTCATCTAGATAAATACCTTGTTATCGGTAAGAAGCGGGTAGAGAGGTACTTGCTTCTTACAAACCATGATTGTTCCGTTCGAACCCGTTTTTACATCGTAGCTAACGGGTTTACTTTTTATCTGGGAAAATCAACAGGAATAAGAAGTTTATAAGGCGCGCTTAGTACTTTTGAGTAAGCTAAGGTGAACTGGAGGAGCAAAGGCAAGAGGCGCTAACTAGGGATATTCAATTATATTCCTTAAGTTGCTTGTTTAGGGCTTTTTAGGGCTCACACCATACACTTCAATTTCATGCTTTTTGCCTTTGAGCTTCATAGCGCCTAAATCTGATAACTCAAATCGACTATCTTGTCTTTCTAGGCGGTGTGCAACTTCCCCAGAAATAAGCATTCTTTGACCTAGCGGGTTACATTGGTCTTGTAGTCTTGCCAAGGTATTTAACACATCACTGAAAAAGCTAATTTCTTGCTTTTGAACACCAACCACAGCAGCAACAACTTGGCCGCAATGAGCTGCCGCTTTAAATTTAGGCACAAAGCCATAGTGTTCTTCAAAGTAAGGTCGATGCCAGTTAAGTTGTTGGCTAAATTCGTAGTAAATATTCATACAGCGATCTTGTTTGATCCCATCTTCAAGAGGCCAATGAATCAAAACTGCATCACCCATATAGCGATAAATTTCAGCATCATTATCAGTTACTGTATCAGCCAGCATACTAAAACTGTCTTGAATTAATCGACTAAAGCGATAGTCGCCTAGTGTTTCAGCGTGGGCAGTTGAAGATACCATATCAACAAAGAGGAATAGTCGATGTTCATATCTTGGCTGATGGTACTTACCTAAGCCAATGTTCATCAATACTCGAGGGCCCACAAGTAGTGCCATTTGTTCGATAAAGGCAAGGCCTACACGTACAGCGACTAGATATATGATTAATGCTTGAAAAGAAGGACTATAAAGGATGTGCGCTGTGAGCATTTGTCTTAGCGTGACAAGATGATTTTCAATAGCCCACATATTTAGGAATTGGGTAACATAGGCAAGCGTCATTGCGCCTAACAGTAGAAACAAGCCTTTAAAAATAACTGAGAAGATATAGGGTAAACGACTGATTGCACTAAAGTCAGCGATTAAATTCGACATCCAATGCAGACAACCAAACACAAAACCCATGAAGATGGCTAATGTGGCAAGGTCTGATTTTCCCATAGCCCATTGGGGGAGTTCAGGGGCTTGTGAATAACGAAAAAAGACAAATGCGCCCATGGCTAAACACCATGCTAATATCGCAAATAATAGCTTTCTCGTCTGTCGACGTGCTTTCACTGGTTTATATCTGATCCGTTGATATTTTGAGACAGGCTAGTTTATAGAAAATTACCCTACTTGTCATAGTGGTATTCTAATAACTTTCAAAATAGATTATGAATGTTGATTTATTGTAATGTTATCCAAACGCATTTGTTAGTATTTGGTGGGTGAAATTGATCTTTAAATAAAAACCTCTTGGATTAGATAGTTTAATTAAGCCATTTTCTGCAATTGATTCAGTTAATGAGTGACTATTTGCAGCCTTAGGTCTTAGTTGTAATACTTCTCCGTGTCGAGCTGTCACTTTTTCAACTTGCCCTAATGCGATCATCTCCATTATCTCTTCCCAGTCTTGTTGTAACGCGGTTAACTGTTCAGGATTTGGGCTCCATAGTACAGGGGTGCCTATTTTTCTGTTTGCTACCGGAATACTTCGATCACCTTGTACTGGTATCCATAAGACTTGTTGTAGCTTATGAAATACGACACTGTTTTCCCATGTAAGGCCCTGGATATTTGTTAACGGTGCAACTGTGACATAAGTTGTTTCAATAGGGCGACCAGATTGGTCTATGGGAATGGTTTTAAGTTCGACTCCTAAGTGCAAAAAATCTTGCTGGGGTTTAGAACCTGCTGTTGCGCCGAGTTCCATCTCAATCAATTGACCAATCCAGCCTTTATCTCTCTTCAAATTATCAGGTACATTGAGTTGATGCTCATTTGCAATATCTCCTAATGAGACACCGGCCATATCATTGGCTCTTTGCATTAATTCTGCGATGGAATTTGGCTGGCTATTCATCATTATTGCTTACTTTCCCCTAAATAGGCTTGGTCATTATAAGTTTACTTGTTTGGCAGTTTTTACGCATCTATTGTTATTGGTTATTAATTGCGCAGCGATTTTGTTGAAAGTTATTCACTGAGTAAAATAATCCCAATGTACTGATTAATATGTTTTTTTGTTTAAATTGGTCAATCTGTTTTACCAATTTATTAAGTTACTCTCCTTTTGCTCTACTATTTCACACATACTTATCCACAGATTTGATGGATAACTTTAAAAAAGTATCACTTAACGGATAATTTTTTGTTCGTCAATGCTTAAAAATAGCTTTATTTTAATATTAATGAAATAAAACTCTTGTTTTTTGTGTATAACTTAAAACCCGTAAAATGAATTTATTAATAAGTAATTTACCTGGTCAAAAAGTGACCTTTGGTCATCTAGGATAACTATAGTTAGTCTTTGTTTTTGGGTTATAGTGTTGAATTTTATAGTTTTATTTTAGTTATTTGACTTTTTTATTATGCGGTAGCTTATGTTCTTTAATGTAGGTTTTACTGTTATTAGTGAGTTTCGAACAGAGATATCCACAGATTTTGTGGATAATGTGCATTAATATTTTTTCCTTCTGTTGATAAAAGTAATAATTCTTAAATTTTATCCCAAGTTATGCCGTTATTAGTTGATTGCCCGTAGCCGTGCTTTATGAAACAATCTAATCATTAATTTGTAGTGACATTGGAGTCCATGTGATTGATAGCGACGGCTTTCGCGCAAATGTGGGCATTATAATCTGTAACAAATTTGGTCAAGTTATGTGGGCCAGACGGTTTGGACAACATTCATGGCAGTTTCCACAAGGTGGCGTTGATGACGGAGAAAGTCCTGAACAAGCTATGTACCGTGAATTGTATGAAGAAGTTGGTTTAAAGCCGGAAAATGTACAAATTTTAACGTCAACACGCTCATGGTTAAGATACCGTTTACCAAAAAGATTGATTAGACAAGAAAGTAAACCTATTTGTATTGGTCAAAAGCAAAAGTGGTACTTATTACAGCTTAAAGATAGCGATGACAGTATTAATTTGAACTCCTGTGGACACCCTGAGTTTGATGACTGGCGTTGGGTGAGTTATTGGTACCCAGTAAGGCAAGTTGTTTCTTTCAAACGAGATGTTTATCGTAAGGTTATGAAAGAGTTTGCATTCACCACTTTAGCGTTTCAAGGACGTGAGCCTAATCGCAAACGAGGGCGACACCGTAATTAATGTAAACTGATAGGGGATAAAATCGTGTTAAACACGCTCAGGGATATAACTCAAGCGGTTGCTGGAGCTAGCAGTCTTGAGTCTGCACTGACACAGTTGGTTTCGCAAACAAAGTTAGCGATGCAAACTCAGTGCTGTTCAGTATATATTCTTGAGCAACAACACCTTGTCTTATCGGCGACAGACGGCTTGGCTGTTGCCGCCATCAATTTTGTTAAAATGCCCCTTTCTGAAGGACTGGTGGGGTTAGCTGCTGAAAAAGAAGAAGCCGTTAACCTTGCCGACGCCAAAACACACCCACGCTTTAAGTTTTTCCCTGAAGTCGAAGAGGAAGAGTACCGAGCGTTTCTTGCTGTTCCTATTATTTTTCAAAAACAAGTGGTTGGAGTTATTGTCGTTCAGCAGCCACAGCCTCGACAGTTTAGTGAGAATGAAGAAGCCTTTTTAATGACGCTGGCAGCGCAGCTGGCGGTGGTCATTCGTAGCCTCAAGAACAAAGCGGCGATTAGCAATGTTCAGCAACAAGTCGTTTTCAAAGGGGTTAGCGCATCTAAAGGGATCGCCATTGCAGATGCATTTGTATTAGGCGGCGCGATATCTTTAGTGCAGCCAGATCAACAATGTAGCGATACCGAGCAAGAAACCCTTAGACTGAAAGCTGCAATGCAGCGTTGTAAAGATGCAATCAGTGCCTTGTCCCAGCGTTTTGACCGTGAAAACGTGGATGATATAGCATCTATATTTTCAGCGTTACAACTCTTGCTTAATGAGGCTAGTTTAGGTGGTGAATACATACGAGAGGTGAGTTTAGGCTGGCAAGCTGAATCTGCCGTTAGCCGCGTTTCAATTCGCTATATTGATCAGTTTATGGCAATGGAAGATCCTTACTTAAAAGAACGCGCTAGCGATATTCGCGAACTCGGACAAAAAGTATTACGCCAACTTATAGAGCCAGATAAGTTAGATTTAGCCCCTTCAAAACCTGTTATTTTAGTTGCTAAAGAAGTGGATGCGACACTACTAGCTGAATTCCCACGTGGGAAACTAGCAGGGATCGTCACTGAACTTGGGGGAGTTAACGCCCATGCCGCTATTTTAGCTCGTGCATTAGGCGTGCCAGCCATTGTCAGCGTTGATCAAGTCATTGCGGCGAATATTGACGATAAAAAACTCGTTCTTAATGCGACTAGCGGTCAGCTTCTTGTTTCTCCTTCAGAATCCGTGCTTCGTGAATATTACACTTTAATTTCGGAAAATCAGGAACAGCAACGCCAATTCTCAGCTGAATTGTCATTACCTGCGCAGACAACGGACGGCCATCGTATTCAGTTATATCTGAATGCTGGTCTATTAAGTGGGTTAAGTACCGACATGGCCGAGGGTGCAGATGGGATTGGGTTATATCGTACGGAAATTCCATTCATGCTACATCAGCGATTTCCGAGTGAAATTGAGCAAGTTCATGTGTATAAACAAGTGTTATCGGCTGCTCGTGATAGACCTGTGGTTATGAGAACATTAGATGTGGGAGGAGATAAACCCTTACCTTATTTTCCTATCAATGAAGATAACCCCTTTCTTGGCTGGCGAGGTATTCGATTATCCCTTGACCATCCAGAGTTATTTTTAATGCAGCTACGGGCAATGTTAACGGCAAATGTAGACTCATCACAGCTACAAATTTTGCTACCTATGGTCAGTAACCTTGATGAAATTGATAGGACTTTATTATACCTAGAACAAGCTTATTCAGAATTAACTGACGAATTACAGCGTAGAATCCCTAAACCTAAAATTGGGGTTATGTTAGAAGTGCCTTCGTTACTTTTTCAGTTAGAAGATGTGGCTAAGAGAGTCGATTTTGTTTCAGTTGGCAGTAACGATTTAACTCAGTATTTACTCGCCGTTGATAGAAATAACCCCAGTGTTAGCTCACTTTTCGATAGCTTTCACCCTGGTGTGTTAAGAGCGTTAAAATGGACAATTACTGATTGTAAACGCTATAAATTGGATGCCAGTATCTGCGGAGAGCTAGCTGGTGAACCCATGGGGGCATTACTCCTTGTCGCTATGGGCTATGACAAATTGAGTATGAACCAAGGCAGTATTGCTCGAATTAATTATTTATTACGCCGGATTGATAAACAGTCATTAGAACAAATTTTGGATACCGCCCTGACACTCTCTAACGGGGAGCAAGTCAGGACATTACTCAATGACTTTTTAGCTGAAAACGGCTTATCTGCCATTTTGCATTAGCCGATTTAGCTATACACGGATAAGGTTTTACTGTGGACAATCTTTTACTGATTTTTTCAATCTGCTTGTTACTGGGCTCATTTGTCGGTTTCATGGCTGGCTTATTAGGTATCGGCGGAGGCTTAATCATTGTCCCAGCCCTTTTATATCTTCTTCCTTGGGTTGGTGTTGAGTCATCTCAGTTAACCCATGTTGCTATTGCAACCTCATTAGCCTCTATTATTTTAACTTCTTTTTCGTCTGCGTTAGCTCATCACAAACGTGGAAATGTTCCATGGAATCTATTTAAACCCATGTTGCCGGGTATCATGTTAGGGGCACTAGCGTCTGGGTTTATTTCAGAAAAAATTCCATCTGCTGATTTACAAACCGCATTTTCGATATTTGTGATACTTATGGCCATACAAATGGCGTTCCCATTCAAGCCTAAAGCAAATGAGCAAATGCCTGCATTTACCGTGTTATTTTTGGTTTCCTCGATTATTGCTATCGTTGCTGGATTAATGGGTATTGGTGGTGGGGTACTGTTTGTGCCATTTTTGAGCTTTTGCGGCATTCAAATGCGCAGTGCTGTAGGGTTTTCTTCGGTAACGGGTTGTCTTATTGCACTAGCTGGTACCGCTGGATACATCATTGCAGGCTTAAATGCACCTGACTTACCCCAAGGCACCATTGGCTTTATATACTTACCCGCTTTGTTTGGGATCATTATCAGCTCAATGTTAGTCGCACCATTAGGGGTAAAAATGGCAAGCGTATGGCCGACTGCTGTGCTTAAAAAGATATTTGCACTGTTATTAATGGTTATTGGATTAAAAATGGCGATAACCGCATAAAATTCTTGTTATCATCTACCCAATAATCGGAGACTGTCTCTTCAGGTAACCGAAACTTATCGAGCTTTTATATAGGAATGTACAATGCGTCAGTATTTAGATTTATGTCAGAACATCGTAGACAATGGTCATTGGATAGAGAATGAACGCACTGGAAAACGTTGTTTAACCATCATTAATGCTGATTTAGAGTACGATGTTAAAAATAACCAATTCCCAATTATTACCACTCGTAAAAGCTTTTATAAAGCTGCGATTGCTGAGCTTATTGGCTATATTCGAGGTTATGATAATGCTGCAGATTTTAGGGCTTTGGGCACTAAAACTTGGGATATGAACGCGAATGATAATGCTAGCTGGCTTGCTAATCCACATCGTAAAGGAGAAGACGATATGGGGCGGGTATATGGCGTTCAAGGTCGACGTTGGCAGAAAACCTCAGGTGGTACTGTTGATCAGTTAGCCAAGATTGTTGATAACTTGTCCAAAGGAGTTGATGACCGTGGTGAGATTATTACATTTTATAATCCAGGTGAGTTTGATATGGGTTGTTTACGACCATGTATGCATACACATACCTTCTCATTACTAGGTGATACTTTGCACCTAACGAGTTATCAACGTTCATGTGATGTGCCATTAGGTCTTAACTTTAATCAGATTCAAGTGTTTACCTTTTTAGCATTAATGGCACAAATTACCGGTAATAAGGCGGGTACCGCATACCATAAAATTATTAATGCACATATTTACGAAGACCAGTTAGATCTAATGAAGAATGAGCAGCTAACTCGCGAACCATTTCCTTCACCACAATTAAAAATTAACCCAGACATTAAGAGCCTTAAGGATTTAGAAACTTGGGTGACAATGGATGATTTTGAAGTTGTGGGTTATCAGCATCATGAAGCGATTAAGTATCCTTTTTCGGTCTAATGCTGATCAGATAAGCTAACTCATTGTATTAACGGTTTTTCACTTATGATAAACCGTTAAAATCATTTGGTTATTGTAAATTACACTGTAATGACAGCTAAACTCCCTCAAATTCACTTCATAAACGACTACACTGATTCGTGTTAACTCACTTCATTTTTTGTTTGAGATTGCATCTGGAAGCCTAAAAAACAAGCTAAACTAGTTGTATCCTACTTGGTTAGCATTTTTTGCGCTTTAGACACTGTATTTCACTTCTGTTTAAAACTCACAGTGAATTCCTATACTGATTTCATATTAATAGTTATTCAATGGGAAGCAGTCAAATTAGCTTAAGTCTGTTTGGCTGATTATGTTAATAAATAGCCTTTTATTCTTGCTGGATTTTTTCGATAGTTTTTTATTAATAATTCATCAGCTAAAACAGTGTAATGTATGTTATTTCGTCAGTTGAGCAATTTATTGTGAATAAATAAATATGCGCCTAAACTTGAATAATGCGCATATTCCGAGTTAAACGTCGATCTGCTTCGCGTTTAGCGGGTGTTGTGTGATTAATCTCACTGCGTTTTGATACATACCTCGAAAATACCGAGGTATTAATGCGAAACTAACGATTATGATTGTTTGAAAAATTCCGATAGACTCGAATTAATTGTTTTTTTTGGAGTGAATTATGGAACGTGCAATTAAGAATTTCTTAAGTCAAGAATCTGCAGGGGGTATCATTTTAATGATCTCTGTAGCACTGGCTATGTTAATGGCAAACTCGCCATTAGCTGGTTTATACAGTGGATTCCTTGATACAGAAGTCCAAGTGCGTATAGGTTCATTAGATATTGATAAGCCATTATTATTATGGATTAACGATGGTTTGATGGCACTTTTCTTCTTATTGATTGGTTTAGAAGTAAAGCGTGAATTATTAGAAGGCGCACTATCTAGTGTTGCTAAAGCTTCATTACCAACTTTTGCTGCTGTTGGTGGCATGGTATTTCCAGCTTTATTTTATCTAGCATTTAACTACTCAGACCCTGTTACTCAGGTTGGTTGGGCAATTCCTGCTGCAACAGATATCGCCTTTGCATTAGGTATTATGGCCTTACTTGGTAGCCGTGTACCTGTTGCTCTTAAAGTCTTTTTATTAGCCCTAGCTATTATGGATGACTTAGGTGTTATTGTGATTATTGCATTGTTCTACAGTGCTGATTTATCAATGACAAGTTTAATTGTTGCTGCTATTTCTATCACATTAATGGTGGCGCTAAATCGTAAAGGAGTTAGCTCGTTAATCCCTTATGGTTTGTTAGGCGTTATCCTTTGGGTAGCTGTACTTAAGTCTGGTGTACACGCGACATTGGCTGGTGTCATTATCGCATTCTGTATTCCGCTGCGAGCTAAAGATGGCTCATCTCCTTCAGAGCATTTAGAGCATAGTTTGCACCCATGGAGTACATTCTTTATTTTACCTGTGTTCGCGTTCGCTAATGCTGGTCTATCGCTATCGGGAATGAGCATCACTTCATTAGCAGAGCCTGTGACTATCGGTATTATTTTAGGTCTGCTACTTGGTAAGCCTGTAGGTGTATTACTGTTTAGCTTTGTTGCAGTAAAACTAAAATTAGCTGAGCTACCTCCTGGGATTAGCTGGAATCAAATTATCCCTGTTTCAATTATGTGTGGTATTGGTTTCACTATGTCAGTGTTTATTTCATCACTTGCATTCGAATCGGCCCCTGCACAATTAGGTGACTTTGCTCGCTTAGGTATTTTAATGGGATCTATGCTAGCTGCGGTTATCGGTTATGTATGGCTTGATAAAGTACTTCCTAAAGCTAAAGCTGAAGCAAAGTAGTATCGGAGCAAAAAATGAAAACAAAACTGTTGATGTTAGCCTTAGCAATGGGTGCGATTACCGCACCTGCTCAAGCAACCTCGTTTAATGTTTGCCAAGCAAACGTTGAGTCAAGCGAATGTAAAAGTTATTTAGACGGCGTTGTAGATGGTGCGTTGATGTATCACACTGATGCATCAAGTAGCCGTCTTGAAGCTGATAGTGGATATGAGTCTCGTGCACTTAAATATCGAGCTGGTAAACGTTATCAAGAGGCTAATCGCAGTTATTGTGCAGACAGAAAACCGCATAAAGATGAAATCGTTTTAGCTATTCAGGAACAAACCGCCGCTAAAAACGTTAACAACTTAAATGAGTTATCGATATTAATTGATAGCTTGTTGGACTGTCAGCGATTAAAATAAACCAACGCTCTTAGCTGGTTTATTTACATGCAACATTTAAATTATAACCATCTATATTATTTTTGGATGGTTAGAAAGAAAGGTTCGGTGGCTAAGGCCGCCGAAGCTTTATGTCTCGCACCTCAGACTATAACAGGTCAAATCCGCTCATTAGAAGATCGTCTTAACGGCAGTCTATTTAAACGAGTCGGCCGCTCGCTAGAACCCACTGAGCTTGGTGAATTGGTATTTCGCTATGCAGACAAAATGTATAGTTTAAGTTATGAGATGCTGGATTTACTGGCTTACCAAAAAGACGAATCAATTCTATTTGAAGTTGGCTTTGCTGCTGCTCTATCAAAAGCGCTTGCGAGTCGGGTCTTACTGACTGTCATTCCAAATGATGGCTCAATGCACCTAAGTTGTTATGAATCGACCCATGAAAATCTCATTCAACGCTTACGAGAACACAAGTTGGATATGATTTTATCTGACTCGGCAGGTGAATCTTTAAAATATCCTGAGATTTTATCTAAGAAACTAGGGCAGTGTGGCATCAGCTTTTTTGCGGCATCTAAACCATCTTTAGACTTCCCTGCATGTTTAGAGCAAGAAAAGTTACTTATTCCAGGTAAAAGAACATCGCTAGGTCAGCAGTTACATCGATGGTTTGCTGAAAAAAACCTTGATGTCAGTATTCTTGGTGAATTCGATGATGCTGCGATGATGAAAGCATTTGGTTTATTCCAGCGAGGAATTTTTGTCGCTCCATCTATTTATCGACATGATATACTGTCCCAAGGCATGGTTTTGATTGGTGAAACTGAAGATATACATGAAGAATATCATGTGATGTTTGCTGAGCGAATGATTCAGCATCCGGCAGTTCAGCGTCTTTTAGACACTGACTTTACCGATTTATTTGCAGGTGTCGATCCCCAAATACAAGATGTTGAATACAGAAGTTCGCATCAAAGATAAAGTATCCGCAGAAGATGTTAGGAGAATAGCGTTGGAATTAATGAATATTGCTAGAGTTCGTTGGGCTTGTCGTCGTGGGATGTTAGAGTTAGATGTCTTGTTTCAACCTTTTGTTGATTCACAATATGAAACACTTTCCGATACCGATAAACAAACCTTCATAGACTTACTGGCATGTGAAGATCCGGAATTATTTGCATGGTTTATGGGCCACGAGGTTTGCCCCGACCCAGCGCTAAGAGAAATGGTCAATACTGTCCGTGGTCGTCCTCAACCTTAAACATTCTATCCATTTATTCGCCATGAGACTCCCAAATAGCCTGATTAATTTCGGGCTTAATTTCAGGAGTATTGTATGCCGTTCACGTTAACAACCTCATTCAGCCAAGTGCTTTCTCATCTTGTGCTTATCGCTATTTGTTTGACGAGTTTTATTCTTTGGCCGGATATCCATCATTGGGCTTATCAGCTTGTATTTGCAGTAACGCTGACAATAGCATTGATTTTTTTCATTCAGCATTTGTTTACTTTACGCCAATTTCACACTCAATTTGTGTTACTAGAACAAGGTGTGGGGAAGCTAAATCATCAATATGAATTTATTCAATGGCGAGCGCCAATAGTGACCGTTTTTGCATCCGTAATATTTATTGAGTTCGAAATAACGGCGGCTAAAAAGCTTAAAAAGACCAAGCAGTTAGTAATTGTTTGGTCAGATATGTTGAGTGATAAAGAGTACAGAAGTTTGTGTAGGGAGTTAGTAAAACTGCAGTCTACGCTTTGACATTAAATGGGCTAGCAGTTTGCTTTAGCTGTTTGCTATAGAACGCTGGCTTATTTTAACAGAGAAACAAGCCAGCATTACGAGCTTCGATTATCGCTCTGGTTGTAAAATTGTGGGCTGAGGATTATCTAATTGCTCTGGGTAATCAGCATTATAGTGCAGGCCACGGCTTTCTTTTCGCTCCATGGCGCAGCGAATAATTAATTCAGCAACTTGAACTAAATTACGTAACTCTAGTAAGTTATTACTCACTCTAAAGTTACTGTAATACTCTTGAATTTCTTGTTGTAGCATGGCGCAACGTCGTAATGCTCGTTCTAGCCTTTTATCGGTACGAACAATACCGACGTAATCCCACATGAATAATCTTAACTCATGCCAGTTATGGGCGATAACCACTTCTTCATCTGAATTACTGACTTGGCTTTCATCCCAATGGGGCACGGGACCTGGGGCTGGAATTTTACTGAGTAAACTTTCAATATCTTGTGCAGCAGCACGGGCAAAAACTAAACATTCTAATAACGAATTACTCGCAAGGCGATTCGCGCCATGCAGTCCAGTGTAGGCCACTTCACCAATGGCATATAAACCATTGATGTCTGTTTGACCGTGTAAGTCAGTCATTACACCACCACAGGTATAATGCGCGGCTGGTACCACAGGAATAGGATCCTTTGTGATATCGATGCCAAACTCTAAACATCGTTTATGTATGGTAGGAAAATGCTTGATGACAAAGTCGGCAGGCTTATGGCTGATATCAAGGTACAAGCAATCGGCACCTAATCGCTTCATTTCATAATCTATCGCACGGGCAACAATATCGCGGGGTGCAAGTTCGGCGCGTTCGTCAAACTCAGGCATGAAGCGTGTGCCATCGGGACGTTTTAAGTAAGCACCTTCGCCACGTAAAGCTTCAGTAAGCAGATAGTTGCGAGCATCAGCATGATATAAGCAGGTTGGGTGGAATTGATTAAACTCCATATTCGCTACACGGCACCCAGCACGCCAAGCCATGGCAATACCATCACCACTGGCAATATCGGGATTTGAGGTATATTGATAAACTTTCGAGCTTCCACCTGTGGCAATCGCGACAAACTTGGCTGTGACAGTTTCAACGTGCTCAGCATCTCGATTCCATACATATGCGCCAACAACACGATTTCCAGGGCGATTAAGCTTTCTCGTCGTAATTAAATCAATGGCGTTATAACGCTCTAGTACCTTGATGTTCGGATGCGCTAATGCCTGATCTTGAAGTGTCGTTTGGACCGCTTTACCCGTTGCATCAGCAGAGTGAAGAATACGTCGATGACTATGACCACCTTCTCGAGTTAGATGATAAGGTGCTGAACTTTGGTCGCCATCACTGGTTTCTTCTTTATCAAAAGCAACGCCGCATTGAATTAGCCATTTCATCGACTCTTTGGCATTCTCAGCGGTATAAGTCACCACATCTTTGTCACAAAGCCCTGCACCAGCGATAAGCGTGTCGCTCACATGTGACTCAATCGTATCTGATTCATCAAATACAGAGGCGATTCCGCCTTGTGCATAATAGGTTGAGCCTTCAGCTAAAGGTCCTTTCGAAAGGAGAATAACTTGTGACTTTTCAGCTAGATGGAGTGCAAGCGTGAGTCCTGCTGCACCACTACCTATAACCAAAATATCAGATTGGTGTTCAACTGCTTGTTTCATAAGGTATCATGGGTGACTTAATATGGTTCTATAATGGTAAATCAAAACCGCTTTATTGGGTACTGAGACATTACTATTAAGCGAGATTTAGCCATTTTTTATAAAAAATTAAATTTTTTTCATTCAATATCGAACTTTTTCAAAGCATGCGAGTCTACTTTAATGTGAATATGATTCGAGCGACTGAGAAATCAGTATTATAGATTTAGGAGTAGTCGGCTCGGATGAGTGGACAAATAAGTGATCAACAGTTAGTTGAGCGTGTACAACGTGGCGATAAAAACGCATTTAATCTGTTAGTACAGAAATACCAAAATAAAGTAATGAGCTTGATCTCACGCTATATCAGAAATCAAGCAGACATCAGTGATGTGGCACAAGAAGCCTTTATTAAAGCTTACCGTGCATTACCTAATTTTCGTGGTGAAAGTGCTTTTTACACATGGTTGTATCGCATTGCAGTAAACACTGCAAAAAACCATTTGGTTTCTCAAGGCAGAAAAACACCGGCTAACAGTGTTGATGCAGAAGAAGCTGAATATTATGAAGGCAGCGATGCATTAAAAGAATTTGCATCACCAGAACGTCTCGTTTTGTCTGATGAAATTAATAAGGTGATTTTTGAAACCTTAGAAACGTTGCCAGAAGAATTGAAGATAGCAATTTCTTTACGTGAACTTGATGGTATGAGTTACGAAGATATTGCCAACATCATGGATTGTCCTGTTGGTACAGTAAGATCACGTATCTTCCGTGCTAGGGAATCAATCGATAAGAAACTCCAGCCTTTGCTGGAACAGTAATAGTCTTTATTGACACAGGTGAAAAATGCTTAAATCAGGTCAAGAATGGGTTTCATCAGCAGTTGATGGCGAAGTTGATGCTAAAACATTAGCAGAGTTATCAGCAGACGAAAGCTCACATAAGCAATGGCAAAACTATCACATGATTGGTGATGCTATGCGCGGAGAGTTACCGCAGACAATTGATTTAGATCTAACAGCAAGCATTGCTGCTGCTATCGAACTCGAACCTGCGATAATTGCACCGCAAACTGATACAGTTTCTCAGCATGATGAAAAAGTCACAGAAGTAGAAACCAAGAAGGACAATGTTGTTCCTTTCTTCAAGCAATTTGGCCAGTATGCGATTGCGGCTACGGTTGCTATGGTTGCTATTGTTGGCGTTCAAAATTACGGTCAAGATCAAAATGCTGATTCGCCACTACCAGTACTGAATACTCGTCCATTGATTGGTACAGCTTCTCCAGTTAGCTTGCAAACAGGTGCAGTACAGAGTCAATCGGCTGTAAACAATGATAATGTTGTAGAGCAACGTCGCAGAATAAATTCATATATTCAGGACCACATGCTACAACAAAGGTTGAATTCAGGTGTTGTTGTACAGCACAATAACGATACTGATAACAACATTAATAATTAATCTGGAGTTAGCTTGCGTCTAATCCTGTTAGTACTTGCTGCAATGGTATTCCCTGTTGCAGCAGAAGGTATCCCCGAAGAAGAAATGTCTGCGAAAGCTTGGCTTGAAAGTATGAGCCAAGCACTTCAAACCAAACAATACAAATCTTCCATTATCCAGTTACAAGCGGATCATATCCGTCCTCTCGTTTATCTACACGGCACGGTTAACGACAAAGAAGTCGCCTTTTTAGAATATTTGAATGGTCCTCCTAAAAATGCTGTGCGTGTTGCAGATACCGTGACGTTTATCGAACACGATCAACCTGCATACAGTATCAATGCCCCCCGCATTCAAGGGATTTGGCCAACGATTTTTGCGACAGATGTAGCATCACTTGAGCGTGGCTACCAATTTGTGCTCGGAGGTCGCAGCCGCATTGCTGGGCGTCCAGGTCAAATGATTAGAATCATGCCTGTTGATGAGCATAGGTTCATGTCTCAGATATGGATTGATATGGAAACCCGTCTGCCACTTCGTTATGACATGATCAATCAAGATAAACAATTGATTGAGCAAATGATGGTGATTGAACTATTAGAACTTAATGAACCCGCCAGTATTTTAATTGAAGCTGAACGTCAGGGCTTGCCGCCAGTGATGAATCCTGCTGAGCGTATTGCTGGCCAAAATTGGCAATTTAGCTGGTTGCCCGCAGGTTTCCATATGGTGGTTAAGGATCATCACCGTTTGTTAGGTAGCGACGAGTCGGTTGAATATATCGCATTGACAGACGGCTTGGTTAATATCTCTGTGTATGTTGCCAGAATGGGGGACAGCCCTATGCCTGATGAGTTGATTACACGTAATGGCTTAACCATGGTGGTTGAGCAAGTCGGTAATGTTGAAGTTGTTGCTGTCGGTAAAGTGCCTTCTGATACCTTAAACCGTATCGCTAAAAGTCTTATCTTAAAATAAGTCAGATTATGGCCAATCAATCTACGCCACCAAAAACTACCCCAAATGACAATGCGTCAACGCAGCTTGAATCAAACAAGTTGCTTGATGCAAGCCGTTCTACATCACTATCACAATCTATGTTAGAAGAAGTGGCGACCGTTATTGCATATGATGAAACGGGGTGGGTAACGGTTGAAATTGAACTTAAAAGTGCCTGTAATCATTGTTCAAATAATGAAAATTGTGGCACTTCGACTGTGGCTAAAGCTTTTTCTATTAAGCGCCAACAGTTTTCCCTTAAGAGTGACAAAGCTTGTGAAGTAGGGGATTTACTCAAACTTGCGCTGCCAGAGAGCGTGATTCTTAAGGCCGCATTATTAGTTTATATTTTCCCTTTAATCGGATTGTTTATCGGTGCGTTAATAGGACTTTGGTTTAGCCATTTACTACTGATTAACCCTGACTACAGCTCGATAGTCATGGGAGCCTTAGGTGGAATAGGCGCGTGGCTTCTTGGTAAGCGACAAGCATCAAAGTTAGAAGCTGAATCCACCCCAGTTATTACGGCTTACTTGGGCCAAGGTGTGAGTTTGCAACGCGGTTAAATGCGCATTCTTATCCGTTATTAGGTGCTTTTTTATATTCATTTCTACAGTGTCATTTATTCTGATTGGTATTAACCCCTTATTCAGGTACAATTTGGCACCATTATTTCCATCATTTTAGTAGTAGTCATTTCAGCCAAATGAAACACATTAGAAACTTCTCAATTATTGCCCATATCGACCATGGCAAATCTACATTGTCTGATCGCCTTATCCAATTTTGTGGTGGTTTATCAGACCGTGAAATGGCCGCTCAGGTTCTCGATTCTATGGATATCGAACGTGAGCGTGGTATTACCATTAAAGCACAGAGTGTTACACTCGACTATAAAGCTGATGATGGCGAAACCTATCAACTGAACTTCATTGACACACCAGGTCACGTTGACTTCTCTTACGAAGTATCACGCTCACTTGCTGCATGTGAAGGTGCATTATTAGTTGTTGACGCTGGCCAAGGTGTCGAAGCCCAAACTCTTGCTAACTGTTATACCGCTTTAGAAATGGACTTAGACGTGGTGCCGATTTTAAATAAAATCGACCTACCTCAAGCTGATCCTGAGCGTGTAGCTGCAGAGATTGAAGATATTGTCGGCATCGACGCTATGGAAGCTGTTCGCTGTTCAGCGAAAACAGGTATTGGTATTAAGGATGTACTCGAAACAATTGTTTCAGACATTCCACCGCCTGAAGGTGACATTGATGCACCGCTTCAAGCGCTTATTATTGACTCTTGGTTCGACAGCTACTTAGGCGTTGTCTCTTTAGTGCGTATTAAACATGGCGTATTGAAGAAAGGCGATAAGTTTAAAGTCATGTCAACCGGTCAGAACTACAATGCTGATCGCGTAGGTATTTTTACGCCAAAACAAACTGACACCCCAGAACTTAAAGCGGGCGAAGTGGGTTTTGTTATCTCTGGTATTAAAGAGATTCACGGCGCTCCAGTCGGTGATACATTGACCCATGCTAAGCACGGTGCAGAAGAGCCGCTTCCTGGTTTTAAAAAGGTTACACCGCAGGTTTATGCTGGTGTATTCCCAATTTCTACCGATGAGTACGAAAGCTTCCGTGAGGCATTGAATAAATTAAGCTTGAATGATGCGTCATTATTCTTCGAGCCAGAATCATCTTCAGCATTAGGCTTTGGTTTCCGTATTGGTTACCTAGGTTTATTGCACATGGAAATCATTCAAGAACGTCTAGAGCGTGAATACAATCTAGATTTAATCACCACAGCTCCAACAGTAGTTTATGAAGTTGAGATGACACGTGGTGAAATCTTGTATGTGGATAATCCATCAGATTTACCGCCGATCAATAACATTGCTGAAATCCGTGAACCTATCGTAGAAGCAAATATGCTTGTACCAAAAGAGTACTTAGGTAACGTCATCACCTTGTGTATTGAAAAGCGTGGTGTACAAACCAATATGGTTTATCACGGTAATCAAGTATCTGTGACTTATGAACTGCCAATGGCTGAAGTGGTTATGGACTTCTTCGATCGCCTTAAGTCTACCAGTCGTGGTTATGCATCGCTTGAGTATAACTTCATCCGCTTTGAGCCTGCTGACATGGTACGTTTAGATATCATGATTAATGGCGACCGTGTTGATGCGTTAGCTATGGTTATTCACCGTTCTAATATTCGCCATCGTGGTTTAGCGCTTGTGGATAAGATGAAAGAGCTTATTCCAAGACAAATGTTCGATATTGCGATTCAAGCGGCTGTTGGTAGCCAAATTATTGCCCGTTCTAACGTCAAAGCAATGCGTAAAGACGTAACTGCTAAGTGTTACGGCGGCGATGTTTCACGTAAGAAGAAACTCTTACAGAAACAAAAAGATGGTAAGAAACGTATGAAGCAAGTCGGTAACGTCGAAGTACCTCAAGAAGCGTTCTTAGCCGTGTTAAAGTTGAATGACTAAGCTCTTAATTTGTCAGTGAAAACTGATTTAACATTAAGAGTGATAACAACGCCGCTGCTTGCGGCGTTGCTATTAAAAAATCATTAAAAACGTGAGTTAAAAAATGATTATTAACCGGCATTAATAATCGTTTTTATCGTTTGATGAGCAAAAGTTAATTTTCCATATGAAGTGATTTTATATACTTTGTAACATTACTCAGAGTGAACCTAACAGCACGACATAGGATAATCACTTTTTATTAGTGTCATACACTGAACTATATACAGTGTTAAGGCAGGAGCTTAAACCCTAATGGCAGCCCATTTTTCTCTTATATTAGTTATTGTAACCTTAGTCAGCGGCCTAATTTGGCTTGTTGACGTAATAGCCTTCGCCCCTAAACGACGTGAAAAGTTAGCACTCGCTGAAGCGCAAACGCCTGATTTATCAGACGAAGCAAAAGAAAATATCACACGTGAATCAGTGGTCGTTGAATTTGCTCACTCTATCTTCCCTGTGATTGCCTTTGTATTGATCCTTCGCTCATTCATTTATGAACCGTTTCAAATTCCTTCAGGCTCTATGAAACCGACACTGCTTGTTGGTGATTTTATCTTGGTTGAAAAATTCAGTTATGGTTTGCGAGATCCTGTTTGGCGCAGCAAATTAGTTGAAACAGGCGAACCAGAACGCGGTGATGTGTTTGTATTCAAATACCCTAAACAACCAGAAATCGACTATATTAAAAGAGTAATCGGTTTACCGGGCGACAGAGTTGTTTATCAAAATAAACAGTTTCTGATTCAACCTAAATGCGAAGATAAGTCAGCGTGTCCTGGTGCTAAAGTGATTAAGTTAAGCAGTGTTAATCGTGGTGAGTTTACTCAAGAAGGAGTTCCTTTATCTCGTTACACTGAGCAATTAGGCGACGTTGAACATGATATTTTAATTAATCCTTCGCGCCCTGACTTTAGTAATCACTTCTTTGAACAGCCTGGTACAGCGGTAGGCGAATTTATTGTCCCTGAAGGACAATATTTTGCCATTGGTGATAACCGTGACAACAGTACAGATAGCCGTTTTTGGGGCTTTGTTCCTGAAGCCAATTTAGTCGGTAAAGCGGTTGCGATTTGGATAAGCTTTGAGTTTGAACGTCCTGCTAGTAGTTGGTTACCAACTTGGGTGCCAACAGGTGTTCGTTTTGACAGAGTAGGTGCGATTAAGTAATGGAACCAATTAAAAATTTACCCCGTTTATGTCGCACATTAGGTTATGAGTTCAAGAATATAGATCTACTGACTCATGCTTTAACTCATCGTAGCGCATCATCAAAGCATAATGAGCGTTTGGAGTTCCTAGGTGATTCGATTTTATCTATTGTGATATCTGATGCTTTATATCACCAGTTTCCGAAAGTCACAGAAGGCGACTTAAGCCGTATGCGTTCAACCTTAGTGAAAGGTGAAACGTTAACCGTGATTGCAAAAGAGTTTAAATTAGGTGATTACCTTTATTTAGGGCCTGGTGAGTTAAAAAGCGGTGGTTTTAGACGGGAATCTATTTTAGCCGATGCTGTAGAAGCCATCATCGGTGCGATATACCTAGATGCCGATATCGAAACGTGTCGACGCTTACTACTGACATGGTATAAGCAACGATTAGCTGAGATTAAACCTGGTATAAATCAAAAAGATCCTAAAACCATTTTGCAAGAGTACTTGCAAGGCTATAAAAAGCCGTTGCCCGAATATAATGTGGTTGATGTAAAAGGTGATGCGCATAATCAGACGTTCACGGTCGAATGTCGTATTTCTGAATTAGATAAAGTAGTGACGGGTGTCAGTACTTCAAGAAGAAAAGCTGAGCAGCTTGCAGCCGCTCAGGTATTGGAGTTAATTAATAAATGACCAAAAAAACAGACTTGCCAGAAAGCTCGCCAGTAGAGCCAAGCTTAGATGAATTATTGGCAAGGATGAACGGTGCTGCACCAGCTGCAAAAGCCAAATATGAAGTGACTTTTTGTGGCATGGTTGCAATTGTCGGTCGACCAAATGTAGGTAAATCTACACTATTAAACAAGTTGCTTGGGCAGAAGGTCAGTATTACTTCTAAAAAGCCTCAGACAACTCGTCACCGTATTATGGGTATTCATACTGATGAAGAGAAACAAATCATCTTTATTGATACCCCAGGTCTTCATATTGATGAAAAACGGGCTATTAACCGTTTAATGAACCGTGCTGCTGCCAGTTCTCTTGCTGATGTGTCTATGGTTGTATTTGTTGTTGACGGTATGACTTGGACTGAAGATGACGAAATGGTGCTTAATAAGCTGCAACAAGGCAGTGGTAAGCGTAAAACGGTTTTAGCCATTAACAAAGTCGATAATATTAAAGATAAAGAAGCGTTATTTCCTTATCTAGCTGAGCTGTCTGAAAAGTTTACCTTTGATGAGATATTGCCAATATCTGCAACCAAAGGCACCAATGTGCAACGCATTTTAGATTTAGCGCAAGCCTCGTTACCTGAGGGGCAGTTTTACTTCCCTGAAGACTATGTGACAGATCGCTCTCAGCGTTTTATGGCATCTGAAATTGTTCGTGAAAAACTCATGCGCTTCTTAGGTGACGAGTTACCTTATGATGCTACTGTTGAAATTGAACAATTTAAGATGATGGATAACGGTGTTTATCAAATCAATGCGCTAATCCTTGTGGAACGCACAGGCCAAAAACGCATGGTAATTGGTAATAAAGGTGAGCGTATTCGTACAATTGCCACCCAAGCTAGATTAGACATGGAAACCTTGTTTGATAATAAAGTCTTCCTCGAAATTTGGGTCAAAGTTAAATCGGGTTGGGCTGACGATGAGCGTGCACTTCGCAGTTTAGGCTATGGCGAAGACTAACCAAGTGTCAGTACCAGTTTTGTTTTACGCTGTTCATAACTAACATGTTACGCGGATATATACTTCATCATCGACCATACAGAGAATCCAGTGTGATTGTTAATCTGTTAGTCGATGGTGTTGGTCGCATAGATGCACTTGTTCGGGTGGGCAGCGGTAAAAAAAACCTTAAAAGTATCATTCAACCTTTTCAGCCACTGATATTTCAATTCAATTCAAAATCTGACACTTCAGATTCAAGCCTTAAATTTATAACCCAAATAGAGCCTGCTGCCCCTGCATTACCGTTAACTTCTACCAGCTTGTATTCCGCGATGTATCTTAATGAGTTGTTAGTAAGGGTGCTTGATTCAGGGCAACATGCAGAAGGTCTATTTATTCATTATCACCGTTGCATTATGTCGCTTGCGAGTGAATTTAGCTCCGAGCATCTGCGATATTTTGAAATGGAATTATTAGCTGAATTAGGGGCGTTACCTTCATTAGATTATGATACTCAAGGTGAAAAAATTGAACCAGTGATGAGTTACCGTATTATCGCTGATGAAGGTTTTTTACCTGTTGCTCAGCAAGCGAGCACGCATATTACCCACAGTAAGCAACTGTTATCAGGCGAAATGCTGATTAACCTTAAAGCTAAGACATTGACGCCTGAAAACTTGGTACAAGCAAAAGGGCTAATGAGATTACTTTTGTCACCGTTATTGGGGACAAAGCCATTACTAAGTAGAAAACTATTTATTAAAAAATAAGCTAAGTGAATTTATAGAAGTCATTTAAGCTAGGTGAATGAGGTTAATAACCCATTTACGCTAAATATTATTGTGATTAAGGAGCGCTACCGTGAGTGGAATTTTATTAGGAATTAACATCGACCATATTGCTACTCTACGACAAGCGCGTGGTACAGATTATCCTGATCCTGTACATGCAGCAGCAGTCGCAGAACATGCAGGTGCAGATGGTATTACTATTCACTTAAGAGAAGATCGTCGCCACATTGTTGACCGAGATGTATATCTTTTAGCAAAGACGCTAAAAACCAGAATGAATTTTGAATTTGCTGTGACTGAAGAAATGATTTCTATCGCCTGTGATGTTAAACCTGCTTATGCGTGTTTAGTTCCAGAAAAGCGTGAAGAGTTAACGACTGAGGGTGGTTTAGATGTTGCCGGTCAGATGGATAAAATCACTGATGCAGTGACGCGTTTAGCAGGCCATGGGATTAAGGTGTCTTTATTTATTGATGCTGATAAAGCGCAAATCGATGCAGCTGTGGCCTCTGGTGCTCCATATATTGAAATTCATACTGGTTGCTATGCTGACGCTAAAACTGATGAAGAGCAAGCATTGGAATTAGCACGTATCACTGAAATGGCTAAGTATGCGCATAGCAAGGGCTTAGTTGTGAATGCGGGACACGGTTTGCATTATCACAATGTCAAAGCGATTGCTGCTATTCCTGAACTGTATGAGCTGAATATTGGTCATGCAGTGATTGCTAGAGCAGCCATTGATGGCTTAGCTGTCGCAGTTAAAGATATGAAGAAACTGATGCTAGAAGGTCGCAGAGGCGAGTAATGGCAATCAAGGGACTTGGCACAGATATTGTTGAAATCAATCGCATTGAACAACAGTATGCCCGTTTGGGAGATAAGCTGGCAAAGCGAGTACTCACACCAGTAGAGTTACAAGTGTATATAGCCTCAAGTGCGCCTCATCGCTTTCTTGCAAAGCGATTTGCTGCAAAAGAAGCGGCAGCAAAAGCATTAGGTACAGGTATTGGCCGAGGTGTATCGTTTCAGCATATTCACATCAGTAATAACGATAGTGGTGCACCGCAAGTGAGCTTTACCGACGGGGCGCTTGCACGAATGCATGAACTCGGCGCCACAAGCGGGCATCTGACAATTGCTGATGAGCAGCACTACGCAGTTGCTACCGTGGTTATTGAGTCCTAACGAGTTGTATCGACAATAACTCATTTTAGTTTTTATAAAAGCGCTTCGGCGCTTTTTTTATTTGTGCCGAAAATTAAATAACTGGTCTAAAGGCATTGATTGAAAAAGCTAGAGCTTGAGCTCCACTGCTAACTTGAGGTAAGTTAACAAGGTGTTACATAATAATGATAATAAGGACTCAAGATGAAATCGGCCGTAGAACAACTCGCAACCTATAAAAGTGTGCATTTAAACCCAAAAAACATTCGAACCCACTTCGTTGGTGTACCGTTAATTATTTGGTCAGTCTTTTTGTTGCTTAATCTTATTCCTGTTAATTTTGTCTTATTCGCTGAAGAGGGGATTAAGCTGAACGTAGCAACTCTATTCGCCATAGGCACTTTAGTTTACTACTTTGTATTACACAGAGGACTAGCCTTAGGTTTGACGATTTTTATTATTCCTGTGTTAATCACATCCTCATTAGTGTCACAAATTAATGGCGCTTGGATGATAGGTATTGGCGTATTTTTTATTGGTTGGGTAATTCAGTTTATTGGTCATAAATACGAAAAAGCAAAACCGGCTTTTATTGATGATTTGAATCAGTTATTAATAGGTCCGTTTTTTTTAATGGCTGAACTGTACTTTATGCTGGGTATGAATAAAGCACTCGAGCAAGAGATTACGCCGATAGCCCGAGACAAACGTCGCGCACTTGAGGCAAAAAGAAAACAAGCAGCGTAAACGCCGCCGTTCTCCCATAAATAAAGGCGCATTTTGCGCCTTTATTTATGGGATGAAGAAAGCGTTGGTGTTTTACTCTTCAGCTTCCTCATTGGTGGGCTCTTTCACTAATGGAATGACCTTAACCGTTTTTATCATATTATCCGAGACATCTATGACTTCGATATGGTAGCTATCAATCGTTAATCTGGTACCTGCATCAGGGATATCTTCAAGGTACTCGATAATGATTCCATTCAGCGTTTTTGGGCCCTCTGTCGAAAAGTCCCACTTCATTTCTTTATTTAAATCACGAATGTTGATTGTGGCATCAATAATGAAGCTACCATCTTGTTGAATATCAATGTCTTCGCTGGCAGTGGTAATCATCGAAGTGGTAAAGTCGCCGACAATTTCCTCTAAAATATCTTCAAGGGTGACTAAGCCTTGTATATCGCCATATTCATCAACAACTAATCCAAAACGCTCTTTGTTTTGCTGAAAATTCGATAGCTGCACAGTCAGAGGAGTGCCTTCAGGGATGAAGTATAATTCTTTAACGGCTCTTAATAGCGATGACTTGCTGAATTCTTCTTTTGATTGCAGGCGTAATGCATCACGTAAATGAATAAACCCGACAGCATCATCAATATTATCTCGATATACCAAAACCCTGGTGTGTGGGCTTTGGGTGACTTGTTTATTGATGGTTTTAAAATCATCATTAACATTGATTGCGTAAATATCTGAACGAGGGATCATAATGTCTTCTACCGTGACTTTTTCTAAGTCTAAAATCGATATCAGCATCTCTTGATGTCGTTGTGGAATAAGGGCGCCAGCTTCATGAACAACTGTTCTTAATTCTTCTTGGCTTAAGGCATCATTTACACTGACATTTTTAATGCCGAGTAAGCGAAGAAAACCAGAAGTGATTAAGTTAATCGCTTTAACAAATGGCCATAATACTGAGAGTAGGGCACGCAATAGCCAGCTTGATGGAAAAGCAATTTTTTCAGGGTGTAAGGCTGCAACGGTTTTTGGGGTTACTTCTGCAAAAATCAGTACCACTAATGTGAGTACACCAGTGGCAATGGCTACGCCCACATCACCAAATAAGCGTATTCCAATGATCGTAGCGATTGCTGAGGCAAGAATGTTAACTAGGTTATTACCGATAAGAATTAAACCAATAAGCCTGTCTGGTCGCTCCAACATTTTTAGGGCGCGTTGTGCCCCTTTATGACCATTTGCTGCAAGATGGCGAAGTCGATAACGATTTAATGTCATCATCGCCGTCTCTGAGCCTGAAAAGTAAGCTGAGATTAGGATTAATACCAGAAGAGAAAGGAAGAGTGCGCTGGTAGAAATAGCGTCCAAAAATAGCTCCAGTTAATGTAGTAAAAAAAAGACGAATGATGAGTATCAATCATTCGTCATAAGTGTCAAGTTTGCTTGCGGCTAATTAAATAATTATCGGGTTATCGCAAAATGAGCTCGGTTACTATTCGTGCGCCAAAATAAGCAAGCGATAGCAAGGCAGCCCCTGAAAGCGTATAAATAACGGCAGTGCGAATACGACAACCGATAGTGTAATGCTGCCATAACATGATGCTGTACACGACCCAAGCGAGAATAGATAAAATCGCTTTATGGCCTTTACCGTCTTCAAACATGTCTTCTAAAAAGATAAAGCCTGTTGCTAAAGATAAAGTAAGTAACATCACACCAATAGTAACCAAGTGATATAACTGCTTTTCAACCGTCATTAATGGCGGCATACCAGGGCTCATCATGGTCTTTTTGTTTTTTAATTTATTTTGAATTAGCCATAGTTGAATCGCATAAAGTGCGGCAATCATCAGGGCACTATACGCCATTAATGATAAAACAATATGAGCGAGTATTTCTGGGTGGCCATCAAAATGAATAATGTACTGTGGTGGAATTAACCAGAGTACGGCAACTGATATTACCGAACAAGCATAAACCACAGGCACGACAACAATCACTTTTAAACGGTGCATTATGATGGTGAAGCTAAAGGCAATGATCCAATTAACTAACGAAATGACATTCGTTAAACTAAAGTTCTGCCCTTCAGCAGTATAAATGGTTTGTGATAGCGCTATGCCATGAAGCACAACTGCAATAGAAGCAAAGATTGCGACTAATTTACGGTTGGGTCCTTCTGCATGAAACAATCGACTTGTAACAAGTACAAGTGCGATGCAGTAAAACAACATAGCCGAAGCTGAAAAAATGACCATCTGGAATAAACCTATCAAGTTAGTAGTGCAGGTTGTTTTTAAAAATAAAATCAGCACAAAATTATTTATCTTAGATTAACATGAACCAAGGTCATTAGGGCAGTGACCTAAGACCCAAAATTTAACAGTTTCCTCCATTTAACGCCAAATAATTTACGAATAATGACCTACATCAATACTCTGTCTGAAGGCTAATCTCGCATCTTGAAGTAGTTTGGGTATAATAGGCGCCAATTATCGAATCGTTTTAAGGTAAACAGCAGAGCATGTTTGAGAATCTATCCGACAGACTGTCGCGCACCCTCAAGAATATTAGTGGTCGTGGTCGCTTAACCGAAGACAACATTAAAGAAACCTTGCGAGAAGTGCGTATGGCACTACTTGAGGCTGATGTTGCATTGCCCGTTGTACGCCAATTTGTTAATAGCGTAAAAGAGCGTGCCGTAGGTCAAGAAGTCTCTAAAAGTTTAAGTCCAGGACAAGCATTCATTAAAATTGTCCAAAATGAACTTGAAAAGGCAATGGGTGAGGCGAATGAAGCTTTAGATTTAGCCGCTCAACCACCTGCAGTATTAATGATGGCCGGCTTACAAGGGGCGGGTAAAACGACCAGTGTCGCTAAATTAGCGAAATTTTTGCGTGAGCGTGAAAAGAAATCTGTACTGGTGGTCAGCGCTGACGTCTATCGTCCTGCAGCGATCAAACAGTTAGAAACACTAGCAACTGAAGTTGAAGTTGAATTTTTCCCATCAGATGTTAGCCAAAAGCCAGTTGATATCGCAAAGGCGGCTATTGCTCATGCGAAATTAAAGTTCATTGATGTGGTGATAGTCGATACTGCGGGTCGACTCCATGTTGATGAAGCTATGATGGATGAGATTAAAGATCTCCATGCCACGATTAACCCAGTTGAGACTTTATTTGTTGTTGATGCAATGACAGGTCAAGACGCAGCTAATACGGCAAAATCATTTAATGAAGCGCTACCGTTAACGGGTGTTATTCTGACAAAAGTTGATGGTGATGCTCGTGGTGGTGCCGCACTATCTATCAGAAACATTACCGGTAAACCAATTAAGTTCTTAGGTGTTGGTGAAAAAACCGATGCACTAGAACCTTTCCATCCTGAACGTATAGCATCACGTATTCTTGGTATGGGCGATGTATTGTCCCTGATTGAAGAAGTTGAGCGTGGTGTTGATAAAGAAAAAGCGATGAAGCTTGCTTCGAAAGTGAAGTCTGGTGGTGGATTCGACCTTGAAGATTTTCGTGAACAACTGCAGCAAATGAAAAACATGGGCGGCATGATGGGCATGATTGAGAAACTGCCTGGTGTAGGCCAACTTCCACCAGAAGCATTAGCTCAAGTTCAAGATGGTAAAATGACCAATCAAATGGAAGCCATTATTAACTCTATGACGCCTGGCGAACGCCAACGTCCAGATATTATCAAAGGATCGCGTAAGCGCCGCATTGCATTAGGTTCAGGTACTCAAATTCAAGACGTTAACCGTCTATTGAAACAGTTTACCCAGATGCAAAAAATGATGAAAAAAATGTCTGGTAAAGGGGGCATGAAGAAAATGATGCGCAGCATGGGCGGAATGATGCCTCCTGGAATGAAGTTCCCAGGGCGTTGATTCGTAGCCTTATTCAATAAAGACTTTTCAATTTGTCCCGTAAAGATTGAATTCTCATTGATGCAACCTTAAATGTCTTGGTTTAAAAAACGACGGATTTGGTTGCATTAATTGTAAAATCAGGTAAAATCTTGCGGCTTTCTCTGGGGCCCTTCGCGAACACGGAGTCCCAGTTTTTATTTTGCTAACTAGCAAATCATTAGAGGAATTAAAACGCATGGTTACCATTCGTTTAGCTCGTGGCGGCGCAAAAAAGCGTCCATTTTACAATATCGTTGTTGCTGATAGCCGCAATGCTCGTGACGGTCGTTTCATCGAACGTGTTGGTTTTTTCAATCCTTTAGCTAAAGGCCAAGAAGAAACTTTACGTTTAGATCTAGACCGTGTAGATCACTGGGTTGCTACTGGTGCAGCAACTTCAGAACGCGTAGCAAAGTTGATCAAAGACGCTCGTAAAGCTGTTGCTTAATAGCGTTAAGGTATAAATAGATGAGTAGTAATCAACAACCCATCGTACTAGGCAAAATTGGTTCTAGTCATGGTATTAAAGGTTGGATGAAAATCACTTCTTATACCGATTCTGTTGAAGGTATTTTTGATTATTCGCCTTGGCTAATTAAAGAACAAGGTGAATGGCGTGAAGTTAAGGTCGCTCAGTGGCGTTATCAAGGTAAAGCTATTGTTGCTTGTCTTGAAGGCGTAAACAACCGAGAAGATGCGCAACTGCTTACTAACTGTGAGATTGCCATCCAGCATGACCAAATTAAAGACTTGTCAGAAGATGAATTCTACTGGCGTGACTTAATTGGTTGTACTGTGACAAACACTAAAGGCTATGACATGGGCAGTGTTGACCAGATCGTGGAAACAGGATCTAACGACGTGTTACTTGTTAAAGCTAACGTTAAAGATGCTTTTGGCAAAGCGGAACGCATGATTCCCTTTGTCCCTGAGCAGTTCATCCTTGAGGTGAATGTGCAAAGTAAACAGATATTAGTGGATTGGGATCCAGACTTTTAAGTCGAGGTACAACATATGTGGTTAGGGGTTGTAACCCTGTTTCCTGAGATGTTTCGTGCTGTTACAGACTTTGGAGTGACGGGTCGAGCCGTTAAAAACGGACTGTTAGAGTTGCAAACATGGAATCCTCGTGATTTCACACATGATCGACATAATACTGTTGATGACCGCCCTTACGGTGGTGGTCCTGGTATGTTGATGATGGTGCAACCGTTACGCGATGCGATTCATGCTGCGAAAGCAGCTGCAGGTGACGGTGCGAAGGTGATTTACTTATCGCCTCAAGGGCGCAAGCTGGATCAGCAAGGTGTCAGTGAGTTAAGTCAATCATCGAGTTTGGTACTGGTATGTGGTCGATACGAAGGTGTTGATGAACGTATCATCCAATCTGAAGTTGATGAAGAATGGTCAATTGGTGATTATGTGCTTTCGGGCGGAGAATTACCTGCGATGACTCTCATTGATTCAGTTGCAAGGCTAGTACCTGGTGTACTAGGTAAGCAAGCATCAGCAGAGCAAGATTCTTTCTCTGATGGTTTATTGGATTGTCCTCACTATACTCGCCCTGAAAACTTGGATGGTGTTGGTGTTCCGGCAGTGTTGTTAAGCGGTGACCACGAAAAAATTAGACTCTGGCGGTTGCAACAAAGTCTTGGTAGGACTTTTTTACGACGACCAGAATTATTTGAAAATCTAGCTCTGACTGGCGAACAAAAGACTCTTTTAGCAGAGTTTGTTAACAATTTAGACAAACCTGTTTAGTCGAAGCTCAGTTAATCCTAGAACGGAGTAAGTTATGAACAATATCATTAAAATGCTCAACGATGAGCAAATGAAAACTGACGTACCTGAATTTGGTGCTGGTGATACAGTAGTCGTTCAAGTACGTGTTAAAGAAGGTGAAAAAGAGCGTCTACAGGCGTTCGAAGGTGTGGTAATCGCTAAGCGTAACCGTGGTCTTCACTCTGCATTCACTGTACGTAAAATCTCTAATGGCGAAGGTGTTGAGCGTGGTTTCCAAACTCACAGTCCACTAGTAGCTAGCATCGAAGTTAAGCGTCGCGGTCGTGTTCGTCGTGCTAAGCTTTACTACCTACGTGAGCGTTCAGGTAAATCTGCACGTATCCGTGAGAAGTTGGCAACTAAGTAATAGTTACCCGCTTGAAAAATTAGATGCAGTGTTCGCACAACAACCCGCCTATATGGCGGGTTTTTGTTTTATTAGTCAAAATTAAAAATTTTTAGGTTGCTAAGTGAACTTGAACAAGGCATAGTTAGCTCAATCTTGTAATGGTGTAGCGTTACAGTGGTATTTTTAGATAGAGTTAACACGAACAGAAGTGAGTATAGAGCATGCAACAAGATACGATTAACAACGTCCACATTAGTTCTGAAAAGGTGTTGGTTACGCCAGCTGAGTTAAAAAATGAGTTACCGTTATCAGATCATGCTTATCAATATATTTTAGATGCTCGCCAAACGGTGGCGGATATTGTTCATAAGCGCGACAATCGTGTGCTAATCGTGACAGGTCCTTGCTCTATTCATGACATCGATGCAGCAAAAGAATATGCATTAAAACTTAAAAAACTTCACGATGAGTTAAGTGGTGAATTTTACATCTTAATGCGAGTGTACTTCGAAAAACCTCGCACCACAGTAGGCTGGAAAGGGCTTATTAATGATCCTGATATGAATGAATCATTTGATGTAGAGAAAGGCTTAAGAATGGCGCGTGAGCTGATGATTTGGCTTGCAGAGCTTGAATTGCCTGTGGCAACAGAAGCACTTGATCCTATTAGTCCGCAATACATGTCAGAGTTAGTTACTTGGTCTGCTATTGGAGCAAGAACGACTGAATCGCAAACACACCGTGAAATGGCATCGGGCTTATCTATGCCGGTGGGATTCAAAAATGGTACTGATGGCAAACTAGATGTGGCTATTAACGCATTAAAGTCAGCTGCCAGTAGTCATCGCTTTATGGGGATTAACCAACAAGGGCAAGTATCATTATTGCAAACGGCAGGTAACCCAGATGGGCACGTTATCTTACGTGGTGGTAAAACCCCAAACTATGACGCAGAAAGTGTCGCCGTTTGTGAAAATCAATTACATAAAGCCAAACTGAATGCGCGATTAATCATTGACTGTAGTCATGGTAATTCATCTAAAGATTACACAAGACAAACCTTAGTCTGCGAAGATGTGTTTCAGCAAATCGCCGACGGAAACCGCTCTGTAATTGGTGTCATGTTAGAAAGCCATTTAAATGAAGGAAATCAAGCTTGCGATAAACCATTACCCGAGCTTGCTTATGGCGTATCTGTCACAGATTCATGTATCAATTGGGCGACGACTGAGTCATTATTGCGTCGTAATGCTGAATCATTAAAAGCAATTTTACCTACCCGCTTTGAGGCTAAGTAGTTGACCAATACTGCAGAGATTGAACTACCATGAACGAAAAAACGACATTAGATTTAGAAAATTTACGAGAGTTAATAGATGGCGTAGATAAGCAGTTATTGAATTTGCTACGAAAGCGCTTAGATCTTGTTGCGCAAGTCGGCACGGTTAAGCATGCTGCAGGTGTCCCAATTTATGCTCCGCAACGTGAAGCTTCAATGCTGGCTAAACGCCGTAAAGAGGCGAGTGAGATGGATATTTCTCCTCAACTTATTGAAGATATTTTGCGTCGTTTAATGCGTGAGTCTTATTTAAATGAGAAGGATGTTGGTTTCAAGCAAGTTAAAACGGATCTTGGTCATATTGTTATTGTGGGTGGCGAAGGTCAATTAGGTGGGCTTTTTAGTCAAATGCTGACGCTGTCTGGTTATCAAGTTAAAAGCTTAGATAAAGATGATTGGCATCGTGCTGATGAACTTTTTGATGGTGCTGGAATGGTGATTGTCACTGTGCCTATCAAGATTACATGCGATCTGATCAGAGACAAATTAAATAACTTACCTGAGCAGTGCATATTAGCTGATTTAACATCTATTAAGTCTGAACCGTTAAATGCAATGTTAGCAGCCCATAAGGGCCCTGTAGTTGGCTTACATCCAATGTTTGGTCCTGATGTTGGCAGTTTAGCGAAACAAGTTGTGGTTGTCTGTGATGGCCGTGGAGCGGAGTCTTATCAATGGCTACTTGAGCAAATAACCATTTGGGGGGCTCGAATTGTCAATGAAAATGCCGAAAAGCATGATAAAGCCATGCAGTTAGTTCAAGCAATGCGCCATTTTTCCAGTTTTGTTTATGGGGTGAATTTGTGTAAAGAAGAGGCTGATATTGAGAGTTTATTGCAGTTTAGTTCTCCGATTTACCGTCTTGAGTTAGCGATGGTTGGTCGCTTGTTTGCTCAAGATCCTGAGTTGTATGCCGATATAATATTTGCACAAGAAGGCAGCCAAGTTGCGATTAGTGATTATCTTGATAATTATCGTGATGCGCTGACATTACTTCAAACTGGTAATCGTGAGGCTTTTGTTGCCCAGTTTAAAGATGTGGCTAAATGGTTCGGTGATTTTGCTCCACAATTTCAACATGAAAGCCGTGCAATGTTGCAGTCAGTTAATGATATGAAAACGAATTAGTTTCAATTCGGTTGTAAAAGTCAGCTAAATATTGCGAAATGACGAAACTAGGATTATGGTTATAAGGGAGTTACGCTGAGTAACTCCCTTAAATTTAACGTGAATAGGAGTGAAGTCTAATGACAGAGACTGAGGTTTACACCGCAGAAGATTTATCACTCGGCCACTTTTTATACGCGCTCATGAGCGCATTTCCATTGTTCTTTTTGCCTGTTTTCTTTAGTTTATTGATTAACCTGTCACAAACTAATATAGCGACACATTCATTGCTGTCATCGCATTTACGTTGGCAACGTAACAGTATTACTGGGTTAGTCACTTTATTGTTGATTGGTTACTTTATTCCTTTGCTCTGGCTCAGCATCCCGATTTTTTTGGCTGCTTTAACTTGGTTTAGCTACCGTATTTTTAAAGGTTGGTTAGGGCTAAATGACAGTGTGAATATGTACTAAACAACGGCTAAAGCCTTGCACCTAAAGTAAGGTCAAATACAGTAAGACTAAAAATAAAAAACCGAACTCTTTAGTTCGGTTTTTTGTTGCTTGTTAATTTAGCTAGCTAAAGCTAACAGAAGCTAGATTTTAATAACAAGTTTGCTATTGATGCAATTGATGTAAAAGTTCAGTCTGTTGTGCTATGTCAGTTAGTTGCTTATTGCCTATAATCAGTCCACTTGCACTTAGCTGTTTAATCGCTTTAGCTTGTTGACTGACGAGATTATCTTCAACAGCAAAACTAGTGTTCCCTAGTATTGGTAAGTGACTTTGTGCGATAACTTCGATTAACCCTGCAAGGTCTAGAGATAATTGCTCCGGTGTTGTAAAGCTTCTTACACCAGCTTCAACGAGTATTAATTGCTGATTACCTTGCGTCAGGATTTTGTTTGCCGATGCAAGCCAGTCAGCGGTGCTTGCCATCGTATTTCGTTCTAACAATACTGGTGTTGTCACTGAGCCCGCAGAACATAACAATTCATCGTTATACATTTCTTTGCCTGAAATGTAGACCATATCAGCTACTTTCACCGTGTCGTTAATTTCGCTGACTGAATTTACTTCCACGACGCTAGTTAAGCCAGCTTGGTCTAGTAAGTGACAGTATTGCTTTATCTCAGATAAGGAAACACTTTCTGTTGCTGTATTAAGCATTAACACTGCTTGATATCCAGTTTCTTTGATTTGTTTCACTTGTGCTGCAAAGGCATCATTCGCCATTGGAATATCAAGTTGTTTAATGGCCGCAAACTCGCCTTTTCCGACGTTGAATTGTTTAACCTCTATGACCGTTTTTTGCTGGCGATATAAAGTTGAATGTTTTGGGGCATCATCGAGAGTGTTGCTTTTTTCACTGGTTTCTTTTGAGCTGACGGGCTCGATAAGTAATTGACTATTATTTAATTGAGTCGGTTTTACCGTTTCGCATGGGTAACAACCTAGCACTTTAATAAAGCGTGTTAAGCGTTCTAATTCTTTAAGCGCTTGTTGAAGCTCTGCAGTCGCTAAGTTTGCATCAACATCTAAATAAAACATCTCTTCCCAAGGGGTTCCAGGAATAGGGCGAGACTCTAATTTACTCATATTGATATTATGAGCCTTGAGTACGAGTAGCGTTTCAACTAGCGCACCAGGTTTTTGGCCTGTAGCCATAATCAAGGTTGTTTTAGCGGGTAACTGAGAAGGCACATCGACCGCTTTTCTTGCCACAACAATAAAACGGCTTTGATTTATTTTTTGATTTGCTAAACCATTTTCAGCCGCACTTAGCTGATAAAGCGCTCCGCCTTCTGCACTTCCAATAGCAGCAACGCTATTATCGTCAGCATCAATGACATTTTGCATCGCTTCAGCACTACTTGAGCAATATGCCAAGGTTAATTTAGGGTGTTGTGATAGCCAGTGACTGCATTGGCTAATGGGTTGCGGGTGAGCAAATACTGTTTTGATATCTTCTAGGCTTGCTCCGTCTTTGGTCAATAAGCAATGACCCACTTCAATGGTCGTTTCACCGACAATAGAAAGAGATGTGTGTTGTAAAACATCGTAAACTTCATTGATGGAACCTGATGAAGTATTTTCTATAGGCAGAAAACCTAAGTCAGCATGACCAAGCTCTACGGATTTTACGATTTCATCAAAGCTCTGACAGCCTAAATCAATCATTTCCACTTGTCTGCGCTGGCAAAAACGACTGGCAGCTAAATAAGAATAAGAACCGCGAGCACCTAGATACGCAATAGTCGATTGGGGTTGTTGAATTTCAGGGTTAGCCCGACCGTGAAGATATGCTTGCTGATTAAGTACAGAGTCTTCGATAATGCTTTGATATAAAGAGATAACAAAATGTGCGTCTAAACCGTGTTCTCGACCTTGTTGCACCAGTCTTGCAAGTAACTCTTTTTCACGTTTGGTATCTCGGATAGGTCTGACATCGACTTCCTTACTACGTGCAACATCCAAGCTTAAACTTCTTCGCTTTGAGAGAAGTGATAGTAACTCTTTGTCTAGGGCAGTGATTTGCTCTCGGGTTTGATTTAATTCTGGTGCTTTTTTCATTATTGCCTCTATAAAGACTGCTTAGAGATACTTACTGCCGTATGCATCAGGAATAAATTAATAAAAAGCCCCCCAAGTGGGAGGCTTCTAATTTCATTTTCGTTTTTACACAAAAAATCCGCCTCAATGTGGGGGCTGAATAAAAAAGAAAATAAAATTGCTTGGAATGAATTTGTTCATGTCATTAAAACTAAAGTGCAGAGCAGGTTGTGTCAATTAAATTATGCTCAAGATTATCGATAAACTGAGGTTATTAATGCTAAATACATAAAAAAGCGCATCCGAGGATGCGCTCTTGGTTGTTATGTAAATTGATCGTCAAGCTGCTGTTTCCTCCTTGTAGTCATACTCAAAATCATTATCGGTTTCAGCCATTGGCGAAACGTGACGTTGAGCTTGTGGTTTGTGGGTCAGGCGATTTAGCTGTTTTTCCAGCTTTTTACCCATTGCAGTAATTGCTGCGTAAAGGTTCTCGTTTTTCGCCTGGGCAAATAATTCTCCACTTGGCAAGCCTACAGAAGACTCAATTTTAAAGATCTGCTTTTCCTGAGTGATGATAACGTGCGGGTTAATTAATTGAATATCGTGTCGTGTGAGTTTTTCAAACTGTCCTTCAATACGTTCAAGAATTGGTGCAGTGACTTCAAGTTGCTTGCTAGTGATTTTCAGCATATTTCGAACCTTCTGTTGTTTGCTTAAGTTCAGATTACCAAGCTTATAAACAAAAAGCGTGATCTGAATCACGTTTTCAATCCAATAATAGACTGTTTGATTCATATTTGATCGCTTAGACGTTTTTGGTAAAAAACTCAGTAAAATTGCTTGAATTCCTGTTTTAATCGGCTCATATTGGAATGGATAACATGACTTACGCCTCCAAGTGATGATTCATTTTTGACCCACTTTTTATAATAAAATGACCTCATAAATCCTCTCTTGCTCCATCACTTCTTTTTCTTTGCTTATGAGTGTCACTCTTTTTGCTGATAGTTGACCGATGTTACTGTAAAAATGAATGGGCAAGCATGGAACTCACCTAGTTTGTACAGCCTTGGCTAAATAAGTTGATAAGCGGTTAAATTGACATAAAAAATTACGCTTCTTTACGCAAGACCTCTATGAGAGCAGGTCTAGTGTCTTTATACTGCTAAACAATCTATGAACTTTGATGACAAATAATATGAGTATAGAACAAAAGAAAATTAAGGTATGGGACATACCAACTCGATTATTCCATTGGTTAACGGTTGGGTTATTATTTTCACTTTGGTGGACTGCTGATAGTGGAGAAATGGAGTGGCATCAAATATGTGCCTATAGCTTCATGGTTTTGATTATATTTAGGCTGTTATGGGGGGTTATAGGCAGTGAAACTGCCCGTTTTAGTGACTTTATTGCAGGCCCTAAAAAAGTCATGGCCTATGTTACTGGAAAAAAGACTTCACCAGTCGTTGGTCATAACCCATTAGGTGGTTACATGGTATTGTTTATGCTGGCCGTGTTAAGCCTTCAATTGGTCAGTGGTCTATTTTCTAGTGACGACATATTTACTGAAGGTCCCCTATATTCAATGGTTTCTTCAGATGTTAGTCGTTGGTTTACATGGCTGCATAAAGTCAATTTTAACGTCATTTTGGCTTGTATCATCCTCCATATTTCAGTCATATTGATTTATGCCATTAGAGGCAATAATTTAGTTTCTGCGATGATTTCTGGTAATAAAAAGCTGTCAGATGAAGAGTTAAGCATGTTACCAAATACGCCGAAAATGGCTTCATCTATCTTAGCGATGAGCTTAGTGCTTATATTAAGTGCTGTAATTGGGTATTGGCTGATTGCACCTATTGTTGCTTTCTTATAAATCGATACTTAATTATTCTGATATTGATTTGTTAAGATCAAAAAGCCCACTTTAGTAGTGGGCTTTTAATTTGTATTGATTAATTAAATTAATTAATCTTTTTTATACATATCGTGGCAACTTTTACAGCTCTTGCCGGTATTACCAAAAGCCTGCTTGATTTGTTTTTTATCGCCACTTTGAGCTGCAACTGATAACTTAGCGGCATTCTCTTGGAAAGTCGTCATTTTGCTATCAAAGTCAGCTTTGTTTGACCAGATTTTGGCTAGCGCTTCAGTATCGCCCTTGTCAGAACCATCAATGAAGCCTTCATGTGGTATTTTTGCTAACGCTTCAAGGTTTGCTGCACGAGTTTGAAAAACATTAAGATCGAAATCTTTTTTACCTTTCAACATGGCACCCATGTCTGCAAATTGGTAACGGATTAAGCTAAATCCTGATTTACGATAATCAATCGCGTCATCTGCATCTTCAAAGTTGTGCGCATTGACACTTGGTATAAGTAGTGCACTCACTGCTATTGCTAATATCTGGCTTTTCATAAGCTTTCTCTTATTTTCTAGTTATATGGTTAAGAAATGTCATCTAGGTTCATGTCACATTTTACACATAATTTTGAACTGAGTGCGAGTGTTGTTTGTGTCTATTTGTAAGTAAAAAGTAAAACTTAGCAATAATAAAAAAGATTCAAAATTTTTTATTTCTATCGAGAAAAACTTGGTACACTTTGTACTGTTGAAGCATTACTAAAAGAGAGCAATATGCGCGCAAATTGGGAATCCGTGATTGAGAAAGTGTTGAGTTATCCTGATTCAGACGAGTTGAATGTGTTATTTCAATTGCTATTAACTGAAGAAGAACGCAGTGCCGTTGCAGGTCGTTTAAAAGTTTTCCAATTACTACTTCAAGGTGAACTCAGTCAGCGACAAATATCAGCAGATTATCAGGTCAGTATTGCTACAATTACACGATGTTCAAATTATCTAAAAAATATGAATAATGAACACCGTGAATTGATCCGTAATATGATTTTGTAAGGCTCGTTAATGATAAATGGGTCTTTATGGTCACGATGATTTTGATCTGACTTTGATTACCAACGCTGCATTTTAACGACTGGGACCTTATGGTGCCTGTAGCTAATTCTGCGCAGCAAAATGTATAAACCGTAGGTCAATAAACAGATAGAGATTACGACACCTGAATCTCGTGGTAGGAATCGAAATATAAGTCCCGCAGACATAATGTAAATGAAGGGTAAATAACCATAAATACTCTCAGGTAAAATCCCATCGATACGTTTTCGCTTCCTGTCGGTTCGGCGGTTACGCGAGCGTTGATTCCAAATGTGAGCGCCATAAAAATATACCAGTAACGATGCTATGATGGCATAAGGTTCTTTTAATAGGGCAACACTTCCAGCCCCAATAACCAGATAAGTTAATGGTAGGATTTCATAGATTGGTTTAATTAACATAAGCACTCCGTCGCTTGTTATTAATCATCAGCTAGTATCAAAAATTAACGCTATAATCTTTGTCGATACTCACTGCTGTTTTTTTATACTCCTTAAATAATAACTTAAAAAAAATACGTTACCCATGAAATTGGCTAACGTATCTTTGATTTCAAACTTTTGGCGTAGTGCTGAGAGCCTAAGTCATTGAATTAAGCATTAAGCACTTCACACCCGCTGTTGAGTTAGTGACAACCACAGCCACCATTGCCATCACAGCCAGGCTTTTCTGTATCACATTGCTCGTGTTCATGAGCATGATCATGGCCACAACCGCCTGCTGCATGAATATGTCCGTGAGCCACTTCTTCAGCTGTAGCTTCACGAACATCCATCACTTCGACACTGAAGTTTAGGGCTTGGCCTGCAAGAGGGTGGTTGCCGTCTACAACGACAACGGTATCTTTTACTTCTGTCACTTGAACAGGACGTTGACCCATTTCTGTTTCTGCAATGAAACGCATACCTGGAACGATATCTTCGATATCACCAAAAGCTTCTAAAGGCACTTCTTGTTTTAGGCCTTCGTGGTATTCCCCGTAAGCTTGTTCTGTTGGGATATTTGCATCGAATTTATCACCAGCAACTTTGCCTTCAAGTTCAACCTCAAGACCCGGAATTAATCCTTCTGTGCCATGAAGGTAAACCATTGGTTCTGCTTCAAATGAACTTTCAATCAGTTCGCCATTAGCGTCTGTTAAGCGGTAGTGAATAGTCACTGCTGAATGTTTTGTGATTTTCATATCGACTCCAATTCTTAATGTGGCGGCATGATAATACTTTTTAACTTTGTGTGCGATGATTTGTATCAGCTTTTGCTTATTCAATCACATGTTTCTGAATTTGTTTAAAATGAAACAATTTCAAGCAAGTTGATGATAGAGGAGATTAAAACATCTTATTATGTTGAGTTGACGGCCAATCAGTACTGGTAATCGTATTATTCATGCTTTTATCTTTACTTGTCCTTTTGGGTACAGTTTAAGTAGCTGTTTTCTAGGTTTTTTATGTTTTCGCATTCAAGAGGTTACGTTTACGTAAACAGGGTTTTTGTGCGACATTTTGTATGATTTGCGGATAAAAACTGTCATCAGCAGCTTATTTCTCAATGATTTTAGAACAATCTGGAATAAGCGGTTAAAAATAAAGCTTTATTAGGGGTTGACAACAGAGGGCAAAAAAAGCAATTCTGTTATTAATTCAAAACAAGTACATATTTGCTCGTGTTAATTGCATTGTTTCTTTCAATTTAATAGCAAAAATAGTACAAAAGAAAACAAATTTTAAATAAGTAGAGTGTTCGAATGAATGTCCATCAATATGTTGTAGCTACCATTATTACTACAACCACCACAATTACTATTGTGGGGGCGGGCTAAGTACACCCTAAAGATTTTATCGAAAGCCCGCTTCCCACAAAGAAGCGGGCTTTTTTGTTTCTATGCATAAATTATGAATAAATTTAGCTAAAGCTAACGAGTTAATGGAGTAATAAAATGAAAGTAATGAAGTTTGGCGGCACCTCGTTAGCCAATTGGCAACGTTTTCTCATGGCGGCAGATATTATTGAGCAGTCATCGGCTCAAGAGTCTGTTGCAACAGTCTTGTCTGCGCCTGCAACCGTAACAAATGGACTATTAGAATTAGTGGATTTAGCGCAGCAAGGTAAGGACTACAGCGCGACGTTAACTCAAATTGAGCAGGTGTTTATAGGGTTATTTTCCAGTGCCGCACAGACGCTTATTTCTGCTGAGCAGAAACAAGTTTTAGATGAAAAGTTGGTTATGCAACTGGCGGATTGGAAGGATAAATTAACTGGAATCGCCTTGTTGAGAGAATGTCCTGACCATGTAAGGGCGCAAGTTGTTGTATCGGGTGAGCGTCTTTCTGCTGCGTTAATGGAGCAGGTTATGAAGGCTAAATCGTTGACTGCTGCACAGTTTGATCCTAGGCAGCTTTTTTTAGCTCATGGTAAGCCTTTAGAGTCAGTTGTTGATATTAAAGCAAGTAAACAACGTTTTGCTGCATTAAATTTAGAAGAGGCAAGAGTTTGGATTATGCCTGGGTTTACTGCGGCAAATGAGTCAGGTAAAACGGTCACTTTAGGTCGGAATGGCTCAGACTATTCAGCTGCAGTTTTGGCTGCATGTATAGATGCATCAAGTTGTGAAATTTGGACTGATGTCGATGGTGTTTATAATACTGATCCCCGCGTTGTTGCTGATGCTAAGTTACTTGAACAGTTAAGTTATCAAGAAGCCATGGAGCTGTCGTACTTTGGCGCTAAAGTATTGCACCCTAAAACCATTGCACCGATAGCTCAGTATCATATCCCTTGTTATATCAAAAACAGTTTTAATCCTTCTGCGCCTGGCACTTTAGTATCGAACGAGGCTGACAAGACCGGATTGCAAGTTAAGGCTATTTCAAACCTTGACGATCAAACAATGTTTAATATCTCTGGCCCGGGAATGAAAGGCATGGTTGGTATGGCCAGTCGGACATTAGATGCCATCTCTCGCAGTGGTATTTCTGTCTCTTTGATCACGCAAAGCTCATCTGAATACAGCATTAGTTTTTGTGTTAATACAGATGAAGCTGAAAAGGCCAAACAAGCGCTTGAGCTTGAGTTTGAATTAGAAATCCAGTCAGAGCTACTTGAACCAATCGAGCTAAGACAACATTTAGCGATTGTTTCATTAATTGGCGATGGCATGAAAACTCATAAAGGGGCGGCGGCGAAGTTCTTTAGTGCGTTAGCCAAAGCCAGTGTGAACATCGTAGCGATTGCACAAGGCTCATCTGAGCGTTCAATCTCGACTGTGATTGAACAACGTAAAACTAAGCATGCTATTGCAGCTTGTCATCAAGCTTTTTTCGATGTTCAACAATATCTTGATGTGTTCCTCGTCGGGGCGGGCAATGTAGGAGCGGGTTTATTAGCGCAAATTCACCAACAAGCTCAAATGCTGAAAGAGCAGCACATCACAATGCGAGTGTGTGGCATCGCTAATTCTCGTAAAATGTTGTTAAACAGTGATGGTGTTGATTTAACTCATTGGCAAGCTTTACTCGCTGATTGTCAAACAAGTTATGATCTACCCGCTTTGTTTGCTTGGGGTAAAGAGCAGCAATTACTTAATCCTGTGTTGGTGGATTGTACTTCAAGTGAGTTGGTTTCTGACAGATACGTCGATGCAATGAACGCTGGTTTTCATGTTGTTACTCCAAATAAAAAAGCCAACACTCGTGATTATCAATATTATCAACAATTGCGAAGCACAGCGTTGTTGCAACGTCGTCAGTTTTTATATGAGACAACAGTCGGTGCAGGGCTTCCTGTTATTGATAACTTGAAAAAGCTGTTATTTGCAGGTGATAAATTGCAACGATTTAATGGCATATTATCTGGTTCATTATCATATATCTTTGGCATGCTAGATGAAGGCATGAGTCTATCTGAAGCCACGTCGATTGCTCGTGAAAAGTGCTTTACTGAACCTGATCCTCGTGAAGATTTAAGTGGTATGGATGTCGCACGAAAAGTCTTAATTTTGGCGCGTGAAGTGGGCATGGAACTTGAGCTAGATGATGTCATCGTAGAGTCAGTATTACCTGCATCTTTCGATGCATCAGGGGATATCGACACCTTTATGGCAAACCTTCCTAAACTTGATGCTGAAGTGAGTGCGCGAGTTGAAACAGCAAAAGCTGCAGGTAAGTTACTGCGTTATGTTGGTCAAATTGAAGATGGAAAGTGCTATGTACGTATTGCTGAAGTGGATTCAAGTGATCCACTTTACAGTGTTAAAGGCGGCGAAAACGCCTTAGCATTTTACAGCCAATACTATCAGCCTATCCCATTTGTGCTAAGAGGCTATGGCGCTGGAACTGATGTAACAGCTGCAGGCGCATTTGCAGATGTATTAAGAACCCTTAATTGGACACGAGAGGTTGGGCTATGAGCATAACAGTTTATGCACCAGCATCTATGGGGAATGTCGGTGTCGGCTATGACTTACTTGGGGCTGCACTTGCTCCAATTGATGGAAGCTTACTTGGTGACCGGGTGATGATTGAGTCAGCTGAGTCTGGTGTACATTACTCTCAAACAGGCGCTTGGGCAGATAAGTTACCTGCAGATGGAAAAGACAATATAGTCTATCAGTGCGCTGAGTTTTTTCTTAAAAAGCTAGCGATTCAACAAGGTGTTGCTATTAGGCTCGAAAAAAACTTACCAGTCGGCAGTGGATTAGGCTCGAGTGCCAGTTCAGTAGTTGCCGCTTTGTATGCGCTTAATGAACACTTTGAACAACCGTTTGACCAGCAAGCCTTGTTATTATTAATGGGTGAGTTTGAAGGTATGATTTCTGGTAGTGTTCACTTTGATAATGTGGCACCGTGTTATTTAGGTGGAATGCAGCTCATGTTGAATACCCCACAACAGGTTTGCGCAACGATCCCTAGCTTTAAACAATGGTATTGGGTTGTTGCTTATCCAGGGATTTCGTTGTCGACGGCTAAGATGCGAGCGCTATTACCCGAGCAATATGACAAGTCCGTGGCGATTGACTTTGCAAGACACCTTAGTGCTTTTGTCCATGCAAGCTATCAGCAAGACGCCTCATTAGCCATCAGTGTGCTAAAAGATGTTATGGCTGAGCCGTATCGTGCCAGTGCTATTCCCGGCTATACAGCAGCAAGAGAGGCATTAGCCGAGCTGGGTATGCTAACAACAGGTATTTCAGGCAGTGGGCCGACTTTATTTTCTGTGACCGATGATTTAGCCGTTGCAGAGCAAGCTAAATCGTGGCTTGAGAAACATTATTTATCACAGGCTGGTGGTTTTGCCCATGTCTGCCAACTCGACGATGCTGGCACCCGTTGTGTGTAACTCAATTATTATTGTATAGGCGTACCAAAATGGAATTATATAATTTAAAACATCCTTCTCAAGTGGTCAGTTTCAGTGAAGCGGTACAACTTGGACTTGGAAAGGATAGAGGGTTGTTTTTCCCTAAATCAATACCAACAATATCGAATATTGATGAGCTGCTACAGCTTCCTTTTGCTGAGCGAAGTAAGAAAGTGCTGGGCGCTTGGCTCGCTGATGAAATTGGTCAAGCAAGTGTTGATAAGTTAGTTGAGAATGCATTTACTTTTGATGCGCCGTTAGTTGCTGCTGATGATAAGCGCGCTTGTTTAGAATTGTTTCATGGACCAACCTTAGCATTTAAGGATTTTGGTGCACGCTTTATGGCCCAGTGCGTTAATTTACTTGCTGGTGATAAAAAGTTAACGATTTTAACGGCGACTTCTGGAGATACCGGCGCGGCAGTGGCTGATGCTTTTTATGGCTTAGATGCCGTACAAGTTGTGGTGATGTACCCAAAAGGCAAAATCAGTGAGCTACAAGAAAAAATGTTCACTACATTGGGGCGCAATATTCATACTGTTGCGGTAACTGCTGATTTTGATGCCTGTCAAACCTTGGTAAAACAAGCATTTGATGATAGTGATGTTCGTGATGGGCTACATTTAAACTCGGCTAATTCAATTAACATCAGTCGTTTATTAGCACAGATTTGTTATTACTTTGAAGCGGTTGCACAAGCAAAGCAAAAAGGTAACAACGAGATTGTAGTGTCAGTACCTAGTGGTAATTTTGGTAATTTAACTGCTGGGTTATTTGCAAAAGCGATGGGCTTACCTATCAAGCGCTTTATCGCTGCAACTAATTCAAATGATACCGTTCCTCGTTATTTATCAGCTGGTGATTGGGCACCAAATGCGACTGTTGCGACGATGTCTAATGCTATGGATGTTTCTGAACCATCAAATTGGCCAAGAGTTGAAGCAATATGCGAAACAATGGGATGGCCATTATCATCGATAACAGGCGTAGCGTTAACGGAATTGCAAACCACCAAAGCGTTAAGTGACTTATACCAATTAGGTTACCAATCAGAGCCACACGCTGCGATTGCGGCTCAAGCTTTGACAGATGAGCTTGAGGCTAACGAAACAGGCATATTTTTAGGCACAGCTCACCCTGCTAAGTTTAAGGATGTTGTGGATGAGCAATTACATATTAACCTTCCTTTACCTGTAGAACTTGAGGCGGTGGTTAATAAACCTATATTGTCAGCGGAATTAGCGCCTGACTTTGAGCAATTAAAAGCACACTTATTTAAAACCTTAAATTAACGAGTAGGGTTTAAAGCTATAAAGCACCGTAAAGGTGCTTTTTTTATGGTAAAAATTGCTCAGGAATATGCTTTTTCATTGCTTTTAAAGGGGGTTATTACAATCATTTATTTTATGATCTTCGTCATAACAAGAATTCAACCACTAGTGTAGATTGTAAATACTCGAAGTGTGATTAATCTATATACATGAAGGAATTGTGGTTATGGATAAAATGATATTGAAAAGGCTAATGAATGATCATAAGCATATTGCAGTTTTACTTGATGTATTAGCTAAAAAAAATCACAAACTTTCCCAAGGTGAAGCGGTTAACTTTTCGTTGATCAGAGATGTTGTCGAATATATGCAAGTCTATGCTGAGCATAGTCATCACCCTTTAGAAGACATCACTTACAATTACTTTGTTAAACAATTTTCTAGCCCCTGTAATACTCAACTACACGAAGAACACACAAAGCTTGCTGAGTATTCGGGTGCATTAATGTATAGCTTGAATCTTATTCTATCTGATGTGGTTATTTCTCGTGAAAAGTTAGTGACAGATTTGCAAGCTTATGTCGATATTCAGCGCAGCCATATGCACTACGAAGAAAGTGAATTGTTTCCTTTATTTGCAAAACAACTCACCGCACAGGACTGGGATACGATTAAATCTCAATGTGAAAAGCAATTAGTGGATGATCCTTTATTTAGTGACAATGATGAAAGTATCTTTGAAGATTTAAAAGCGCATATAGGCTTAGTTTGAAATGTTAACTAAATGAAACAAAAAAAAGAGCGCTATATGCGCTCTTTTTATTTTTTGATTTATGAATAACTATTCAATTAGTTTTAATGCTTATAATGGCATTGTTTCAAAATCAAAATCAAAACTTGTATCAATGTCTTGAAGTTCTTTGAGTAGACGCTGTTTGTCCTTTAACGCTTCTATCTCCCGCCATTTACGTTTTTTGTTTGAGCTTTTTGAGCGAGTTGGTCTTTCAACAACTTGGTCTAGCGCACCACCATAGTCTAAACGATCCATGGTAAACCTCCCTTGTTATTATGATGTCTCTATGCAAATAAGTATCATATTTCATCGCTATTGTGCAATAGCTTTGTTTCATTTTTGTTAATGCGGGCTGACAATTTAATGAAGCTTTACTGGCTAATTTAGTGACTTGTGCTATGTGAAGAAATAAGAGGGAATAAAAAAGCCAGCTTATGCTGGCTTTTTTAGGGTTTATATCTGACCTTGTCGATATAAATTAATTAATGCATTACTCGAACAATCTAGCTCTGAAGCGTCTTTTTCAGCTCCAATCCTATCAAGAACGTCATTTCCAAGTACCTTACCAAGTTCAACTCCCCATTGATCAAAAGAGTTAATTTGCCAAATAGCACCTTGAACAAAGGTTCTATGCTCATAAAGTGCGATTAAAGCACCTAAAGTGGTAGGGGTTAGCTTATCCATTAATAATGTGTTGCTAGGCTTATTGCCTGACATGACTTTGTGCTGTGAAATAAGGCTTTTTTCTGCTTCTGGCATATCTTTATCTGCAAGCTCAGCGTATGCCTCATCATACGTGCGCCCTTGCATTAATGCTTGGGTTTGTCCAAAGCAGTTAGAAGCAAGTTGGTTATGATGTTCACCTAACGGATTATGGCTTTGAAGCGGCATAATAAAGTCAGCAGGAATGAGTGCAGTGCCTTGATGCAGTAATTGGTGATAAGCATGTTGACCATTGGTGCCTTCACCGCCCCAAATTACCGGACCAGTACTAAAGTCAACTTGAGTACCATCTAGCATGACTGATTTACCATTACTTTCCATATCAAGTTGCTGGAAGTAAGCCGGTAAACCACGCAGGTAATGGTCATAGGTTAATACCACATGAGACTGCGCATCATGGAAGTTGCCATATAACACTGATAGCATGCCCATAATGACAGGCATATTTTGCTCAAGTGGTGTATGAGCAAAATGTGTATCCATCTGATGAGCACCGTCTAGTAACTGTGTAAAGTTGTCGAAGCCGACTAGCAAGGCAATGGGTAAGCCAATTGCTGACCATAATGAATAACGACCGCCAACCCAGTCCCACATAGGGAAAATGTTTTCAGCGTCAATACCGAATTCTGTGGCTTTATCGACGTTTGAAGTCACTGCAACAAAGTGTTTTGCAACATCAGTCTGCGAGCCACCATTCGCCAAGAACCAATCTTTAGCGCTAAGCGTGTTGGTTAAGGTTTCTTGAGTGCCAAATGATTTAGATGACATAACAAACAGGGTTGTTTCTGCATCTAAACCTTTTAACTTTTCACAGATAGAGGTGGCATCAACATTGGCAACAAAATGACAATTAAGACCTTTAACCCAGTACGGGCGTAATGCTTGAGAGACAATTTTTGGACCTAAAAAGGAGCCGCCAATACCAATGCTGACAATATCAGTAATGGTTTTACCGGTATAACCCTTCCAGTGGCCATCTTGCACTGATTCAACAAACTGCTGCATTTTAGCCAGTGTCTGCTGTACTTCAGGTACGATATTCTTGCCTTCAGCCATTATTACCTGTTCAGGCTTACTGCGAAGTGCCGTATGAAGTACTGCACGGCCTTCTGTGTTATTAATAATGTCGCCATTAAACATGGCTGCAATCTTATCGCTTAGGTTAGCTTCTTTAGCTAACTTGAACAGCAAAGATAAGGTTTCATCATTAATGCGGTTTTTAGAATAATCTAGTAATAAACCACAGTCCTTAACACTGAGTTGCTCAAACCTTTGTGAATTTTGAGCAAAAAGTTCGCGCATATGAGGCAATACAGATGCATTTTGAATTAACTGCTGCCAGGTATTACTCTGAGTTAAATGGGTCATGCAAATCACTCCATTGATTAATTAATTAGCCTAGCTTCTCGTTTAACATGACTTCAAGTTTCCCTTGATCAATGGCAAAGTTACGAATGCCTTCTGCTAATTTATCTACAGCCATTGGATCTTGATTATATTCCCAGCGGAATTGTTCTTCAGTAAGTGGGGTTGGTGCTGCTTCAACTGACGTAGCTGGTGCTAACTTTTGTGTGATAGCTGCATCGCTATTAGCAAGCTCTTCAAGTAATGCAGGCCCAATGGTTAAGCGGTCACAACCAGCAAGTTCGATGATCTCGCCAATGTTACGGAAGCTTGCGCCCATAACAACGGTATTATACCCATGACGCTTGTAGTAATTGTAAATGTCGGTTACTGATACAACACCTGGATCGGTCTCAGCAGTGTAATCTTGACCTGTGTCTTTTTTATACCAATCTAAAATACGACCAACGAAAGGTGAGATTAAGTAAACACCGGCTTCAGCACATGCACGTGCTTGAGCGAAACTGAATAGTAAAGTTAAGTTACAGTTGATGCCTTCTTGCTCAAGTTGTTTTGCTGCGCAAATACCTTCCCACGTTGATGCAAGTTTAATCAGAATACGAGATTTATCGATACCAGCTTCTTTATAAAGCTTGATTAACTTATGTGCTTTTTCAATTGAACCTTTTTTATCAAATGAAAGGCGAGCATCAACTTCTGTCGAAATACGGCCTGGGACAATTTTAAGAATTTCAACGCCGATATTAACTGCTAATTTATCGCCTGCGTCTTCTACTTGTTGCGCTACATCATTTGACTGAGCTTTAGCCCAATTAATTGCATCATCAATTAGTGGTGCGTACTCAGGGATCTGAGCTGCTTTTAAGATCAGAGAAGGGTTTGTTGTCGCATCTTCAGGTTGGTAACGTTTGATTGCTTCGATGTCGCCAGTGTCTGCAACAATAGTTGTCAGTGCTTTAAGTTGAGCTAACGTGTTCGCCATGGAAATTTCCCTCTCAAGTAACAAAGTTGTTTTGTTGAATGCGGTTATTAGAAGCGATTTTACTGTATTTTCCAACTGTATTTGTAAAAAAATTACATAAAAAAGTAATTTTTGAGCAACTAGACATGAAATCTTGTTATTTAATACCTGATTTATTAGCTATTTAGGTAAAAAATAATGATGAAAAATAATTGTTACCGATAACATCCCTTTGCTGCTGTGGTTTTTAAATATGTCACTTTTCTTTCAAAATTAAAAAGTCGCTGCAAGCAGCGACTTTTATTTGGGCTAATTAAGCTTGGGTACTTATTTTAGTACAGGGCGTTTCTCTGCACCACTTACTACTGCATCAATACGACGGTTTTGTTTGTTAGCTTCAGGTGATGTTCCTTCCATAATTGGATTGTCTTCACCAAAACCAACGGCTTTTAATCGACTTGCGTCAATGCCGTATTTTTCAACTAAAGCGTCAACAACAGCTTGTGCACGGCGCTCAGATAAATCCATATTATAATCAGCATTACCTACTAACGATGCATGACCTTCAATCACTGCAGTTGTGTGCGGATTATCTTTTAAGTATTTAGCGCCTTTTTCTAGACGAGTGTATGATTCAGGTTTTAATACTGCAGAATCATTATCAAAATAAACACCTTCCATACGAGATGAAATAGGTGCATCTTCATAAATAGTACAACCTTGGGCATCTACTTTGTGAGTCGATGGGGTGTCTGGACATTTATCCATATCGTCTGTCACGCCATCGTTATCAGAATCAATTGGTGCAGCAACAACCGGTGCAACGACTGGCGCTGGAGCGGGTTTATCTACACCGAAACGATAGCTTAATTCAAGACCCCAGTAATTACTTTCCATATCAAGGGTATTGTATTTATCGTCATCTAAGTTTTCGTAGCGGCGATATTTAGCTTGTAACTTTAAGTTTTCAGTAAAGTTATATCCAATACCTGCACCTATGTATGGTGCTATACCACTGTCACTATAATATTCAGTATTATAGTTTTTCTTGTTTGAGATAAGGTAATTCATCGCACCAGCTTCAGCCGATAAACTCCACTTATCAGCAAATGGATAAAAACCGACTAAGCCTAACGCCATGCCTCTAGCGCCAACATCATTACGTTTGTTGCTGTAGTCAGTCCATTCTGCGCGACCTAAATCACGGTAACCGAGTTCAACACCAAAGTAATCATTGAATAAGTAACCACCGAAAACATCCCATGCATAAGGGTCGTCTTCACCACATACTTTCATTGTTTTTTGATCGCAGTTTGGTTCGTAATTATTAACACCAAGACCACCACCAACATACCACGGTGTTAACTCTTGCTCTGCTGAAGCAGCAAAAGGTAACAATGAGGTGAGTAATACTACTTTTAATGTGTTCTTCATCATGTATAAGTCCATTGTTATTTTACTCCACCAAAACACATGTAAATGATTTGTTTAATACAAGTGTCGCTGACGCTTATGTGGTGTTCCTATTATGTTTTTGTCAGCGTGCTAATTATCGTCGTAATTTCAATGGTTTTCCATAGTAATAAAGAACAATGTTGGTATTAATTTAACAATCTTTGCTTTTTGGGCTGTTTTAAGGGGAGGGAGTTCGTAAGAATGTTGCAAGCGAGGTGTGCTTTTTAACAATTGTGTAGTTTGCCCGAAGTGACGCATTTGAGGTGAGGTAAATAAAGTTTGAAGATATAAAGCGCCAAATGGCGCTTTATATCCTAGTCGAGTTATCGTTATCTACTAACCGTTATCGAGTCCACACCCAGTTTTCAATTTCTTGAGGGTCTACACCATTTGCTTTGATGTAGTTACGGTGCTCAACTAAGCGTTGTAACATATCGGTTGTGATGGCGACGTGCTGTGTTTCATCAATTACACCTTGTTGGAATAGCTTGTAAGCCATATCTATCACTAAATGATAACGTGAGGTGCCATTACGGACACCCATGTCAAATGGTGTCGTAGTAGAACCTTCTTCTTCGTAGCCTTTGATTCTAAAGCGGCGACTACCTTTATAATCAAATACAAGTTTCTTGATGGTATTTGGGTAACCATGGTAGTTAAATACCACGCCTTTATCTTCAGTAAATATTTCATCCATCATCCAAGGTTTAGCTTGGAAGTCTCGACTACCTAAACCATTACTATTGAGTTCAGTTACACTGACAAAACGAATGCGAACTCGAGGTAATAGCTCACGGATAAGTACTAAAGATGCCATACATTCCTGAGTGACATAATCCCCGCAGCCAGCGAGAACCACATCTGGATTCTCATCCGATGCAAAATCCCAAACCATGACACCGTCTTGAGTTTGCTTACGTGCTTCATCTAACGATAGCCATTGTGGTAGTTCTTTTTTACCTGCAACTAAGATGTTTAACTTATCGCGATCTTCATAAGCGCGCTCGGTGTACGTCAGAGTCGAGTTACCATCTGCAGGTAAGTATGCTGAAATAATATCAGGGTGTTTCTCTAACATTGCCCCTAAGAAGGATGGGTTCTGATGAGAGTAGCCATTATGGTCTTGACGTTCTAATAAAGAAGACAACACAACATTACAAGAAGGTACAGGTTTGCGGAAATGAACCCCTTGGCTTGCATAAACATATTTACAGTATTGATCTGCCATTGAAGACACAACTTGTGAGAAGGCTTCATAGGTTGGGAACATTGCATGGCGACCTGTTACGGTATAACCGTGCATCATGCCGAATAACAAGTTTTCTGACAGTAATTCGATGACACGACCGTCTCTTGCCATATCTTGATCCCAGCTCTTAATTGGCCATTGCCAAGCACGGTCTGTTTCTTCAAATACAGCTTGAAGTTGGTTTGAGTAGGTTTCATCAGGGCTGAAGATACGTAAATTACGTTGATCACGGTTTAATTTGAACGCATCACGCATCCATTCACCCATTTTGTACATAGATACACCTCGAGTGCCTCGTGGTGTTTCTGGCCCATAGCTCAATTGTTTTAAGTCAGGTTGCGCTAGAGCACGTACAACTTCTCCGCCGTAACTTAGATGCTGTCTACCGCAACATAAGTGCTTAGGTGGTATAAGCGATTGAATATCTTTATCGAAGCTAATTTGTCCATCAGCATTGATGTCACATAACTCATCGAACTTATAACTCTCTAGCCAGTCATTCAATGCTTTAAGATGGCTTGGATCCGTTGCGCATTTATTAACGATGACTTGATGCGACTCACAGTTACCTTCAAGCTTTTTACCACCGTGTTCTGCAGTGCCAGTCCAGCCTTTCGCTGTTCGCATTAAAATAACAGGCCAACGTGGTTTGCAGACGTCTTCGCCATTTCTTGCGCGAGTTTGAATGTCATTGATCATTTCATAAGACAGATCCATTGCATTTGCCATTTGCACAAAAACATCTTCTTCAAGCTCATCATCGACAATAATTGGGTGATAACCTAAGCCACGAAACTCAAGATCAAGTTCTTCGTGATCCATACGTCCCATGCGAGTCGGACCAGAGATCTTGTAACCGTTGATATGAACAATAGGAAGTACTGCGCCATTGGTTGCAGGATCTACAAGTCGGTTAGCATACCAAGATGCAGCTAATGGACCTGTTTCTGACTCACCATCACCGACTAAGCATGCTGCAATAAGATTTGGATTATCAAGCACTGAGCCCCATGCGACAGAGAGCGAGTAACCTAACTCACCGCCTTCAAGGATTTGACCTGGTGCTTCTGGGTTAGCATGAGAAGGGTAGCCATAAGCTGCTGAGAATTTTTTACAGATATCTTCAATGCCAGATTCATTATAAGGAATGGTTTCTGGATAAAAATGGCTTAATGAGCCTTCTACAAAAAGGTTAGCTTGTACAGCAGGGAAGCCATGACCTGGGCCAACTAAGTAGATGAAATCTCTTTGATGTTTAACAATGAGGCGATTGACGTTGGCGTATACGAAGTTAATACCTGGGCAAGTGCCCCAATGGCCGAGCAGTCTTGGCTTAATATCATCATGCTGTAATGCTCTTTTGAACAATACATTTTGTTTTAGGTAGATTTGAGATGTGGCAAGGAAGTTCGTTGCTCTAACAAATTTTTTCAGCGAAGTGATTTCATTTGCTTGTGTCATAGTGACCTCAGTATTTTAAGATTTAAGTTGATTTGATTCTTAATGAGAACACTGTATTCTTATTTTGGTTGCAATAATGTGGTCTTTGTCTAACTTTTTATTAAATATTTTTATAATTAAAATGGGTTAAAGTTGGTTTTGTGTTAAAGCTTATGGGTGTGAAGGGCGTAGGATTGTTATTTGAGATGCAGCTAAAGGCTGCTAATTAGATAAGTGTGATCTTGATCACCTGCTGGTTCAGATCTTCTATGCTAATTTTTTGCACCGAAAAATCAGCGATAAGAATTGAGAAAGTTTGCTAGGCATTCGTGCCTAAAAAAAGTAAAGTTAACTCGATCAAATCCTAAATAATAAATAACTAATATTTCGCTCACTGAAATTCAATGTGATAAGCAAATGAAATACCTGCTGAATTGAACTTGAGTGCTCTTATTAAAATAATACGATAATTTTATTTTGTCCGAAGCGTTTGTTTTGATGCTTAATCACAAGCCAACTTTTTACAAAATAAAGTTATTCGAAGGAATAATTTAAGCAAATGGCAATGTTAGAAACGATTGTGAATTTCATGAACGATTTACTCTGGGGTAAATTGTTAGTTTATGGGCTAGTAGGCGCAGGTTTATTTTTTACTGTACGCTTAGGCTTCATCCAAATTACGCATTTTGCGCATGGTCTCAAAATTTTATCCATTAGCCGCCGTCCAGGTCGCAATGGTTTATCTTCTTTCCAAGTTTTCTGTACCAGTATGGCGGCCCGTGTCGGCGCCGGTAATATGGCAGGTGTTGCTGTCGCAATTGGTGCAGCTGGTCCCGGCGCAGTTTTCTGGATGTGGGCAATTGCGATGCTAGGTATGGCAACCGCAATGATTGAGTCAACGCTTGCGCAAGTTTATAAAGTAAAAGATGTCGACGGTCAGTACCGCGGTGGTCCTTCTTACTATATGGAGAAAGGACTTGGTCAACGTTGGATGGGAATTCTATTCTCAATCCTACTGATAATCTGTTTTGGTTTAGTGTTTAATGCAGTACAAGCTAATACAATTACTGGTGCAATGACTGCTGTATTTGATTTGAACCCGATTTATGTGGGTGTGGCAATTGCTGTATTAAGCGGTTTAGTGATTATGGGGGGCCTTAAAAAAGTCGCTAAAGTTTCTGAGATTGTTGTACCTGTTATGGCATTAGCTTACATCGCCATTGCATTAGTAGTTGTATTGATGAATGTCGAACAACTACCTGCAGTATTTATGTTGGTGATTAACAGTGCGTTTGGTTGGCAAGAAGCCGCAGCTGGTGGTGTTGCTTATAGTGTTGCACAAGCTATGCAAGCAGGTATTGCGCGCGGCTTATTCTCGAATGAAGCTGGTATGGGTAGTGCTGCAAATATTGCGGCAAGCGCATCGCCAAATCCTAACCACCCTGCATCGCAAGGCTTTGTGCAAATGATGGGGGTATTCGTTGATACTATCGTTATTTGTACTGCCACAGCGGCAATTATTTTATTGTCAGGTGATGCAGCTGGGAGTGGCGATGGTATTGCTAAAACCATTAACGCTCTGTCATCGCATGTTGGTGACTGGGGTGGAGCATTTATTGCTTTTGCTATTTTACTGTTTTGCTTTACATCAATTATCGCTAACTATTCTTACGCTGAAACTAACGTCATGTTCTTATCTGGCAATAAGAAAGGTGCATTACCAATCTTTAGATTAGTTGTGCTTGGCATGGTAATGTTTGGCGCCGTTGCAAAAATCAATATTGTTTGGAACTTAGCGGACGTGTCGATGGGCTTAATGGCATTGGTGAATATGATTGCACTGCTATTATTATCAGGTTTAGCTGTTCGTGTGATTAATGACTATCGTCAACAGATTAAAGCTGGTGAAGAGCCGATGTTTGATACTGATAAGTTCCCTGAGCTTGCAGAGCAGTTAGAAGACGGCATTTGGAAGAATAAGCCTGCTGAGTCATCAAAATAGGCATCTTTGTTATTGGCTACAGAGTTGACCCTCGCTAGGGATTTTTAAACTCTATTAGCGCAATCTAAAAAACCATGCATTTATTGCATGGTTTTTTTTATTTAGCCCAGTATCATAGAGGTAAATTGAAAGAATGTACTTTACGGCTTAATAGGATAGTTAACGATGTTAGTATTAGTTTCTCCAGCAAAAACTCTCGACTTCGAAACCAAGGCTAACACAGCGTCTTTTACACAACCGACGTTGTTAGATCATAGCCAACAATTAATTAATGTGTGTCGTGAGTTGACTCCTATAGATATTGCTTCGCTGATGAAAGTTAGCGATAAAATTGCAGGTTTAAACGCAGCTAGGTTCATCGAGTGGCAACCTAACTTCACCCTAGACAATGCCAAGCAAGCGATGTTTGCTTTTCGTGGCGACGTTTATACAGGGCTAGATGCTGACTCAATGTCTGAAAAAGAAGTGAGTAAAGCACAACAACATTTGCGGATTTTGTCAGGTTTGTATGGCTTACTTAAGCCACTTGATTTGATGCAAGCTTATCGCCTCGAAATGGGCACGAGTTTAGCTAACCCTAAAGGTAAAAACTTGTATGCTTTTTGGGGGGATGTGATCACCGATGAAATTAATCAGGCTGTTGCTGAGCAAGAAGACGATATCATTGTCAATTTGGCTTCGAACGAATACTTTAGAGCGGTAAAACCTAAAAAGCTGAATGCAACATTGATTACCCCAGCATTTAAAGACTGTAAAAATGGTCAATATAAAGTGATTAGTTTTTATGCCAAAAAAGCGCGCGGTTTGATGGCAAGGTATATTATTGAAAATGACATTAAATCGTTAGCAGAGTTACAACAATTTGATGTTGATGGTTATTATTACAGCGAAGAATTATCAACGCCTGCAGCGCCTGTATTCTTACGTGAAGAGCGTGTTTAGAGGTTGAGTATCAAGCTTTTACTGTTGGATTAGCTAACCGTTTTTTTAAAAACGAACAGACAATAAAAAAGCAGCGATTTCGCTGCTTTTTTATTGCCTAACAGTTTTGCTAAAAGGCTATTTGGGTTCTTTTTTGGCTAAAGGGCGTAAATCAAGTTCCGATTGCGCCATGATATACGCAAATTGAGCATAAGCAGCGACATTTTGGGCAAGCGCTTTTGGATCGATTTTATCCAACGTGTCGTTAGGGGTGTGATGATAATCAAAGTAGTCAGTACCATCTTGCCTTAATGATGCCACTGGCACACCTAAACCTGGCATCATAGAGACATCCGGGCCGCCTGACGCTTTGTTATTACCAAGTTTTACACCATTGATAGTCATTGATTGATGTTCAAGTTGAACTTGCTCAAATACGTTTGGGTTAACGTTAAAATCGATTTGATAAATTCTACCTGCACCGAAGTCTGACTCTGCTGCAATATAGTGTTTTTCCAGCTCATCACTATGCTGTTTAACGTACGCTTTACCGCCGACAAGGCCAACTTCTTCAGCTGCATATAATACAACTCTTATCGTTCTTGCAGGTTTTTGTGGTAAATCCTGGATAAGTTTAGCTGCAGCAGTAACAATGGCGACACCAGCACCATCGTCAATGGCGCCAGTCCCCTCATCCCATGAATCAAGATGTGCCCCGATTAATACAATTTCTTCTGGCTTACTGCTACCAGTGACTTCAGCAATGACATTGTAAGAGGTTGCTACACCCAAATTTTTCGACGTTAAGTTAAGTGAAAGGGTGATATTGTCATCACGCTTGAGCATTGAATTAATCATATCAGCATCTGGAGCTGACAACGCAGCGGCAGGAATTTTTTTCACCCCATCTTTATAACGCATCATACCTGTGTGCGCCATGCGGTCATGATCGGTACCAATTGAGCGAATAACGACAGCTACAGCGCCTTTTTCTGCTGCAGCAACAGCGCCTCTAGAACGACCTCCGACCGATTTTCCGTAGCCTTTACCGCTAATATGTCTCTCGGTTTTATGGTCGATAAATGCAATTTTACCTTTGACTAATTCAGGATCTGCCGCTTGTAAATCGGCAAGTGTGTCAAAGCGTACAATATTTGCTTGTATGCCTTCTTCTGGCGTTGAAACACTGCCTCCTAGTGCAGTGATAACAAGTGGTTGTTCATAGGGAGCTGTGATTGAAGCTTTCGCACTGCCTCTATACCACGCAGGGACTTGAACTGATTCTTTATAAACTTTATCAAATCCTAAACTTTTCAGTTTATCCATCGCCCATTCAACGGCAATAATATCTTTTTCAGAACCAGCTAATCGAGGGCCCACTTCGACTGTTAGTGATTCAACGATTTCATAACCTAAAGATGAATCTAAAGCTTTTAGGACGAGTTGTTGACTAACCGCATTGTCTTTAGTTTTCTCGATTTTAGTTACTTGGGTATCATTAGTTTGATTCTGACATCCTGACAACGCAGTAAAAACCATTCCTGCAAAGAGTGCCTTATTGTAGTTTTTCATGAGTTTCCTTCATTTTTATTAGCTAAGTCTCATTTTTAAAAACAATCTACCAAAAAGTGTGCTTCATGTCGCTGCCCTATTTGTTAGGGAAGGCTATATTAGCGAGGGAGATGATTGAGGAGAACCAAGCGCGTGATGAATATAGAATTAATGCAACAGCGTGCAGATCATGCTGTAGTAATGCTTAAAGCACTAGCAAATGAACGCCGATTGTTTATTTTATGTCATTTGCTTAATGAAGGTGAAATGTGCGTTGGTGAGATGAACAAAAAACTGGGCCTTAGCCAATCTGCATTATCGCAGCATTTAGCTTGGCTAAGAAAAGATAATCTCGTTTGTACACGTAAAGAAGCTCAAACTGTTTTCTATTCACTTAAAAGTGATGAAGTTCGTGAGCTGATTAAAGTACTGGATAACTTATACTGCCACTAATGGCTTAGTATCTGCTCAGTGCTAAAAGCGTCTTAGTCAGTTACTTACTTAGGTAAGTGCTGTTGAGACGTTTTTTTTTGCTTTCAAGAAGGCTCATGAAAGCTTTTTGTTGCGGTAAATACTTTTGAAGGGAGTTTTAGCTGGATATCGTTAGCAGTCAATACGGGTTGCCATGACTTGAATTTTGTTTATTAGCTTGCAATAAGCCTAGCTGTATATGTTTACACTGAATGTAAGTATTAAAAATAGTGAAGGCTTGAGCTAAGAGTGATGTAATCGGGGGGGGGATAGGCTCAAATAGCGCCAAAGTTGAGTGAGTCATTTATTTTAGATATAAAAAAACCGACCTAAGTCGGTTTTTTAAAAACTAAATCACGAGATTAAGCAGCAAGTGCTTTGATTCTTGTGTTTAGACGTGCCTTTTGACGAGCGGCTTTATTCTTGTGAATAAGACCTTTAGTCGCCATACGGTCAACAATCGGTTGTGCTGCTGCGAATGCTTCTGTAGCCGCTTTGTGGTCACCGCTTTGGATAGCAGCGATAACTCTTTTAACGTATGTACGTAACATTGAACGACGACTAGCGTTATGCTGACGACGTTTTTCAGATTGAAGCGCGCGCTTCTTTGCAGACTTGCTATTAGCCAAGGTGCAACTCCTAAAACTGGGATTAATACTTTGAGGGCGAGGAATATGCCTGCTTTTATTCATTTTGTCAATGAATATGGCAGAAATATCGTCAAATAAACAAATATAACTACCTTGCGCGGTGATCTTCAACCCAACTCGTGTAAGATGTGGCGCATTCTAACAGTTCTTCTACCGCATAGACAGTAGTAGAATGGAAAATTTGAGATATATCCACGTTTAAAATATCGATAGCAAGCTGCTTCGGAGGCTGTTTGAGTAAAAAGTTATTAAAATCGGGTGCAATAGTCAGTGTGATGACTTTGGTATCAAGAGTATTAGGCCTGATCCGTGATGTTGTTATTGCGAATTTAATGGGGGCTGGTAGTAGTGCTGATGTCTTTATTTTTGCTAATAAAATACCTAACTTTTTACGTAGACTGTTTGCTGAAGGTGCATTTGCTCAAGCTTTTGTTCCTGTATTAACTGAATATCAGCAAAAAAACACACCAGAAGAGACTCGTGAGTTATTAGCTAAAGTTGCTGGTACCTTAGGCGGCATTGTCAGTATTGTGACTTTAATCGGTGTTATTGCTTCGCCTTTATTAGCTGCATTGTTTGCTGGTGGTTGGTTTTATGACTGGTTAAATGATGGACCTGATGCAGGCAAATTTGAACTCGCTTCATTAATGTTGAAAATTACCTTTCCTTATTTATGGTTTATTACGTTAACAGCTTTAGCGGGATCGATTTTAAATACCCGAGGCAAGTTTGCCGTTTCTGCTTTTACCCCGGTTTTTTTAAACATCACCATTATTGTTGCTGCATTATATTTTGCGCCAACAATGGAGCAACCTGAACTGGCTCTTGCATGGGGGGTATTTTTTGGTGGTTTAGTACAATTTTTGTTTCAGTTGCCATTTTTACTAAAAGAGAATGCTTTAGTAAAACCAAGTTGGGGTTGGCAACATCCTGGTGTTGTTAAAATTAGAACATTAATGATCCCTGCTTTGTTTGGGGTATCGGTGTCTCAAATCAACTTATTGTTTGATACCTTTATAGCGTCTTTTTTAATGACGGGCTCTATTAGTTGGCTTTATTACTCTGACAGGTTGTTGGAGTTTCCGCTTGGTTTGTTTGGTATAGCCATTGCTACTGTGATTTTACCTGCGTTATCTAAAAAGCATGTTGATGATAAAGGCACAGGGTTTAGTGAGACTATGGATTGGGGCGTAAGAGCGATTTTGCTGTTGGGCGCACCCGCGATGCTTGGGCTTATCATATTGGCTCAGCCTATGTTAATGGTGCTCTTTATGCGCGGCGCTTTTTCAGTCAATGATGTTGAGATGGCCTCATATAGTTTAGTGGCCTATGGCTGTGGTTTATTAAGCTTTATGATGATTAAGGTATTAGCACCAGGTTATTACTCTCGTCAAGATACAAAAACGCCGGTTAAATTCGGCATTATTGCCATGGTAAGCAATATGGTTTTCAATATTATTTTTGCCATTCCATTTGGATATGTTGGGCTTGCAATTGCAACGTCATTATCAGCATTGTTAAATGCAGTATTGTTATACCGTGGGCTACACATTGCTGGTGTTTATAGAATAACGAAATCAACTGTCATATTTTTCATCAAAGTGATTATTGCGACAGGGCTTATGACAGTATTGTTGTTAAATACACTACCTGTTCAAAGTGAGTGGCTTGCAATGGACATGATGATGAAGATATTGACTCTTATAAAACTGATTGTTTCTGGTGCAGTTGTGTATTTATTGAGCCTAGTCATAATGGGGCTAAGACCTTGGAAGATGAAACGTCAATCATGAGTGCTGATAATCAAATCTATCTAGTATATAATCAGCCGATTTACAGTTGCAGTTAATTGGCGTAATGGAATTAATCCGCGGTATACACAATATTTTACCTTCGCATCATGGGTGCGTGCTCACTATTGGTAACTTTGATGGTGTGCATCGAGGCCATGCGCAAGTTCTTAATAACTTAGTTAATAAAGCTAAGCACTTTCAATTGCCCGCAGTTGTTATGACGTTTGAGCCACAACCTCAAGAGTTATTTCGTCAGCAAGATGCTCCAGCAAGAATCAGTTTGCTTCGCGATAAGATTAGCCTGCTTGATGAATTAAGTATTGACCGTTTATTGTGCGTCAATTTTAATAGTCGTTTTGCTAATCAGCCAGCTGAGCAATTTATTGAAGATTTGCTAGTAAAAAAACTAGGGGTTAAATACCTTGTTGTCGGTGATGATTTTTGTTTTGGTAAGAATCGTACTGGCACCTTTGATATGCTACTTGAAGCTGGCAAAAAGTTTGGGTTCACTGTTGTGAGTACCCAAAGCTTCATTTTAGGTTCGATACGCGTGAGTTCCACAGCTGTTAGAGAACAACTTGCTCTTGGTAATTTAGAGCAAGCAAGAAGATTATTAGGTCATCCCTTTGTGCTAACGGGTAGAGTGGCACATGGGCAAAAGTTGGGTAGAACCATAGGTTTTCCGACTGCCAATATTGCATTAAAGAGAAAGGTGTCACCCGTAAGAGGTGTGTTTGCCGTAAAAATGTATTGGGATGATAGCGATATATATGAAGGCGTTGCCAATGTTGGTTTTAGACCGACGGTTGACGGCCAAATTTGCCAATTAGAAGTCCATTTATTTGACTTCGATGGTGATTTATACAGTAAAAGAGTAGAAGTTGAATTAGTTGCTAAAATCCGTGATGAACATCCGTTTGAGTCACTTGAGGCACTAAAGAAACAAATTTTGAATGATGCAAATGAAGCAAAAGCTTTGTTTGGCAATGATGCAGGTTGAAATAAATCAGCCCAATTAATGGTATAGGATCAATGACCGACTATAAATCTACGTTGAATTTGCCGGAAACAGATTTTCCGATGCGCGGTAACTTGGCTAATCGTGAGCCAGAAATGTTAAACCGTTGGACTCAAAACGAACTTTATCAAAAAATTCGTGACAGTCGAATTGGACGCAAACCATTTATTTTGCATGATGGCCCTCCATATGCGAATGGCAATATTCATATCGGTCACTCAGTCAATAAAATTTTAAAAGACATCATTATCAAGTCAAAAACAATGGCTGGTTTTGATGCGCCATACGTTCCTGGCTGGGATTGTCATGGTCTGCCTATCGAACTTATGGTAGAGAAAAAGGTTGGTAAGCCTGGCCAAAAGATTTCTGCTGCTGAGTTTCGTGCAGAATGTCGTAAATATGCAGCTAAACAAGTAGACGGTCAACGTGATGACTTTATTCGTTTAGGTGTTTTAGGTGATTGGCATAACCCTTATCTAACAATGGATTACAGCACCGAGGCTAACATTGTACGCTCTTTGTCAAAAGTGATTGAAAGTGGCCATTTACATAAAGGTGTTAAACCTGTTCACTGGTGTACAGATTGTGGTTCTGCGTTAGCCGAAGCTGAAGTTGAATATGAAGACAAAACATCACCGGCAATTGATGTTGCTTTCAATGCTGTTGATGCAGCAGCAGTAGCCGCTAAATTTGGCGTTGAAGGCTATAAGACCCCAGTTGCCGCAGTTATCTGGACAACAACACCTTGGACACTACCTGCAAACCGTGCATTATCATTAAGCCCTGATCTTGATTACAGCTTGGTTGAATTTACTAAAAATGGCACAACTAAAACTCTAATCTTGGCTGAAGTACTTGTTGAGTCTTGCTTAACGCGTTTCGAAGCTGAAAGCCATAAGGTTATTGGTACTGCAAAAGGTGCTGAGCTTGAGTTGATGCGTTTTCAGCATCCTTTTTCGTCTTTCGATGTGCCTGCTATTTTGGGCGATCATGTTACGACTGATGCTGGTACTGGTATCGTTCATACTGCACCTGGTCATGGTCAAGACGATTTCGTGGTTGGGCAAAAATACGGTTTAGAAGTTGCAAATCCAGTTGGTGATAACGGGGTTTATAAAGCGGATACAGAGTTCTTTGCTGGCCAGCACGTGTTTAAAGCAAACAAAGGTGTGGTTGAATTACTGGAAGATAAAGGCCAGTTATTATGCCATGTTGCTTACCGTCATAGTTACCCACATTGCTGGCGTCATAAAACACCTATTATTTTCCGCGCTACGCCACAGTGGTTTATTTCGATGGATAACCATGGCTTGCGTCCTCAGGCGTTAGCTGAAATTGAGAAAACACAATGGATCCCTGATTGGGGCCAAAGCCGTATCGAAAAAATGGTTGAAAACCGCCCTGACTGGTGTATCTCACGTCAACGTACTTGGGGTGTGCCAATCACTTTACTGGTTAACCGTGAAACTGAAGAGTTACACCCAGATAGTGTTTCTATCATGGAGCGCGTTGCTCATCGTATCGAGCAAGAAGGCATTCAGGCATGGTGGGATCTTGAGCTAAGCGAATTAATCGGTGATGAGGCTGAACAATACCGTAAAGTGACTGATACTCTAGATGTTTGGTACGACTCTGGCTCAACATTCTCGTCAGTGGTTGCATCTCGTCCAGAATTTAATGGTCACGAAATTGATTTATATCTAGAAGGTAGTGATCAACACCGTGGTTGGTTTATGTCTTCATTGATGATTTCAACTGCAATGAATGGCAAAGCGCCATATAAGCAAGTATTAACCCATGGCTTTACCGTTGATGGTAAAGGTCGCAAGATGTCAAAATCAGTGGGTAACGTGATTGCTCCTTTACAAGTTATCAATAAACTGGGTGCAGACATCCTTCGTTTATGGGTCGCAGCAACCGATTATAGTGGTGAAATGACGGTTTCTGATGAAATCTTAAATCGCAGTGCCGATTCATATCGTCGTATCCGTAATACTGCTCGCTTCTTGTTGGCTAACTTGAATGGCTTTAACCCTGAAACAGACATGATTGCTACAGAAGATATGGTGTCACTAGATCGTTGGGTTGTACGCCGCGCAGCTGCACTTCAAAATGAAATTATTGAAGCTTACGATCAATATAATTTCCACTCTGTTACACAAAAGCTAATGCAGTTCTGTTCTGTAGAGCTAGGTAGTTTCTATTTAGACATTATTAAAGATCGTCAATACACAGCTAAGCAAGATGGCCATGCTCGTCGTAGTTGTCAATCTGCGCTATACCATATTGCCGAAGCGATGGTACGCTGGATTGCACCTGTACTAAGTTTCACTGCTGATGAAATTTGGAAATTATTACCAGGTGAGCGCACAGAATTTGTCTTTACTGAAGAATGGTACCAAGGGCTTGAGTCAGTGACCTTAGCTGATGACTTGAGTGATGAATACTGGCAGCAGTTACTGACTGTGCGTAATGAAGTCAATAAAGTATTAGAACAAGCTCGTCGTGATAAACGAATTGGTGGCTCTTTAGAAGCTGAAGTGACTCTGTTTGCTGATGCTGATTTAGCTGCTCAACTTGGTAAGTTATCAGACGAACTTCGCTTTGTTTTACTCACTTCAAAAGCGAAAGTTGAGTTATTAGACAATGCTTCTGCTGATGCAATTGAAACTGAGCTTAGCTCGCTTAAATTAATGGTTTCAAAAAGTGAAGCTGAAAAGTGTGAACGTTGCTGGCACTACAGTGACGATGTTGGTTCTAACGAGTCACATTCAACACTATGTGGTCGTTGTGTTACTAACATCGAAGGCGATGGCGAACATCGTGATTTTGCTTAAGGGTTTATAATGCCATCGACTTGGAAAGAAAGTGGCATTCGTTGGTATTGGGTAGCTGTATTGGTTTTTTTTGCCGATCAGCTATCTAAGCAATGGGTGTTAGCGAATTTTGAGCTGTATGATTCAATACAGCTTTTACCTTTTTTTAATTTTACTTATGTGCGTAACTACGGAGCAGCATTTAGCTTTTTAAGTGAAGCAGGTGGTTGGCAACGTTGGTTATTTACCATTATTGCCGTTGGCTTTAGTGTGCTGCTAACTGTTTGGTTAAGAAGACAGTCTTCATCACTTTGGCGTTCAAATTTAGCTTATACGCTGATTATTGGTGGGGCGATAGGCAATTTAGTTGATCGTTTAATGCATGGCTATGTAGTAGATTTTATCGATTTCTACTGGAATACAAGTCATTACCCTGCATTTAACATTGCTGACGCAGGTATATTTATTGGTGCGGTATTGATCATTTGGGAATCATTCAAGCCTGAAGTACCACCGACAGGAAGTTAGGGAGAGCTACATTGTCTGAGCAACACACTTTAACCCGTTCTATTTTATGTCATATGAATATCCTTCTAGAGGATGGTTCTACAGCAGATAGTACAAAAGCGTCTGATAAGCCTGCTCGTTTTAATACTGGTGATGGCAGCTTAAGCCCTGCATTTGAGGCGCAAATTAGCCAATTGCAGCAAGGTGATAATCACACTTTTACTTTAGAGCCAGTTGATGCGTTTGGTGAAGCAAACCCTGATGCTATCCATCATATGGATAGAAGCCGCTTTCCTGCTGATATGGAATTAGAAGTGGGCGTGATAGTCAGTTTTGGTGGTCCTGGTGGTAGCGAAATACCAGGTATGGTGCGTGAAATTGCTGGTGACTCCATCACTGTTGATCTAAACCATCCATTAGCTGGCCAAAAAGTCACTTTTGAACTTGAAGTTGTAGAGGTACTTTAACATGCTAAAAGTTGACCCAACTTCTCCTGAATTGAATATATTGTTAGCTAACCCTCGTGGTTTTTGTGCAGGTGTAGATAGAGCGATTAGTATCGTTGAAAGAGCACTAGAGTTATTTGAACCGCCGATTTATGTCCGTCATGAAGTGGTACATAATCGATATGTGGTTCAAAACTTAAAAGACCGTGGTGCAATCTTTGTTGATGAATTAGATGAAGTACCTGACAATTGCATCGTGATTTTTAGTGCTCATGGTGTATCCCAAGCGGTAAGAAAAGAAGCTAAGCATAGAGGACTGAAAGTCTTCGATGCAACATGCCCACTTGTGACTAAAGTGCATCTTCAAGTAACCCGTGCTAGCCGTAAAGCAATAGAGTGTATTTTAATCGGCCATGAAGGACACCCTGAAGTTGAAGGTACTATGGGTCAGTATGATAATCCGCAAGGTGGCGTTTATCTTGTTGAGTCACCGGAAAGCGTAGCGGCATTAGAGGTTAAAGATCCTGACAACCTTTGCTTTGTCACTCAAACAACCTTATCAGTGGACGATACATTAGACATTATTGAAGCGTTAAAACAGAAGTTTCCTTCTATTGAAGGGCCGCGAAAAGACGACATTTGTTATGCGACTCAAAATCGTCAAGATGCCGTTCGAAACATGTCTTCTGATGCTGACTTAATGATTGTCGTCGGGTCTAAAAACAGCTCTAACTCCAATAGACTACGTGAGCTTGCAGAAAAAACAGGCACTCAAGCCTATTTAGTTGATACCGCAGCCGATGTTGATCAAGCTTGGTTTGATGGTGTATCTAAAGTTGCAGTTACAGCTGGGGCTTCTGCGCCAGAAGTACTTGTTCAACAAGTGGTTGATGCTATCGCTAAATTTGAGCCTTCGGTCATCACCGAAGTGGAAGGGCGAAAAGAAGATACTGTTTTTGCCGTACCCGCCGAGCTTAGATAATAATGACAGCTTAAAGGCCTGATACGAAAACAAAATAAGCTATTTATAAAACCGTGAGCTATTCTGGCTTGCGGTTTTTTTGTGCCCATAACTAAAGCATGAGTAATTAGTCTATACTCTATAGATCGTTAAATTTAATCTTTAGCTAATATTTGGTATACAATACTTGTTAGTTTTGGTTACATCTTGCTCGACTCTTATTTTACATTGTAGTATTTTGTATCTAAGTTTTAGATTTTAAACAAATAATTATAATCATTTTGTCAATATACTGGCAGAAAATGGAGGTTTGACACTCATGTCAGCGAAAAGGAATGGATTTTCCTTAATTGAAGTTTTAGTTTCCTTGGTTATTTTGACCGTAGGCTTAATTGGAATTTTTAATCTGCATATCGTCTCAAAACGCGGTAGCTTCGAATCATTTCAGCAAACTCAAGCTTCTTACTATGCCAACGACATTATCAATCGAATGCGTTTGAACCCGTCGGTTTTAGATTCCTATGGTTCTGCAACGGGCACGACATATACTGGTGCTTCTTTAACCGCTCCTTCGAAGGCATGCTCAGGTGTCGCGATTTGTACTCCTTCCGAATTACAGCTTTGGGATGTATATGAGTGGCAATCAGCATTTATTGGCGAGGCTGAAAAAGATGGCGCTAATAATGTTGGTGGGTTGCCGTCTCCAAATGGCTGTATCTATGTTGAGCCCAATAAAGTTGTGGTTGTGATGAGTTGGACAGGTATCAGAAAGTCACACGGCACAGAGACTGGTTACTCGGATTACGTTATCAATTGCGGTGCTAAAAACAACAAAAAACGAATTTTCGAAATTGAGACAGCAATCTTTTAGGTTATTAGAATGATTACTAAACAAAAATTACAAATAGGAATGTCGCTTGTTGAGCTAATGATTGCAATGCTCATTAGTTTGTTTATTTCAGCTGGTTTATTTTCGATGTTCAATATGTCTTCAAGCAATGTGACTACCACAAGCCAGTTTACTCAGTTGCAAGAGAATGGTCGGATAGCTTTAGCTATTATGGAACGCGATATTAGTCAATTAGGTTTTTTTGGTGACATTACTGGAACCGATTTACTACTGGGTACCAACACCTCAGTTTCAGCTACTGCAGTGCCTAGTGATTGTGTAGGTGATGGCTTCAATAATGCAACGTTTCCTCTAAACGTCCCTGCACACTTCAGAAGGTTATGGGGTTATGAGCAAGGAAATAGCGTTAACACGTTAAACTGTGATGCTGCAATTTCTCCGATCAGTGGTACCGATGTGATTCAAATCAAACGCTTAGTGGGTCCAGAAACCACAGTTCAAGATACTAATCGATACTATGCTTCAGTGACCTCAAATGAAATTGAATTTTTTAATGGGAGCAGTGTTGCTCCGAATAAGTTAAATAGTAGAGTTTGGGAGTATCAGCATCATATTTATTTTATTAAAAATGATAGCGGGATACCTATTCTTAGTCGTAAAACCTTGAATATTTCTAAAGGCATGAACAATGAAGATCAGTTAGTAGAAGGTATTGAGAACATAAGGTTTTTGTATGGTTTTGATGATGATGGTGATTCAACTCCTGATTCATTTATGCCAGCAAATGAAGTATCAACCATGATGTGGGATAACCAAGGGTTTCAGAGATTAGTTGCGATTAAAATCTATGTATTAGTTCGATCTATTCAAGAAGATGATAGTTATGAGAACGAAATAGTCTATCAGTTAGGTGATAAATCAATTCCAGCAACGAATGATAAATATCGAAGAAAAGTGATGTCGACCACTGTCGTGTTAGATAACCCTGTTTTAATTAGAAATTAATATTTAGGTTACTTCAATGATTAAACCATTAAAAAACCAGCAAGGAATGGTGTTATTTTTTTCCTTAGTGGTACTGATTGTTATGACTATTATCGGAGTCGCATTAGCAGTGAACTCTAGTCAATCCTTAAGAATGGCGGGTGCTGGCGGTGACCGAGTTTCTGCATTAGCTCAGGCACAAGGAGGGCTAAACATCGTGATTAATGACAATGTCACGCATAACTTTAGCACGAGAACTGCCGATGGTGTCGTTACTGAAATGGATGGAACACAGAATATTAAGTTAATGCCTGAAGATAATCCAGGTATCGACGTAAACTGCCAGCGTACTGAAAAAGCAAGCGCTGCTAATTTAATCAGCTGCAGACGCCTAGAAGTTTCGAGTTCTGCTACTTTTGGAAGAGGCGGTGTAGGACAACTTACCGTTACAACGGGCATTGAGCAAGAAGTGCTCACCGGGAGTTAAACATGTTTAAGAAGATATCCACTTTTACTTTAAGTTTTATGACTATTGCTCTAGCTGCGACAAGTATCGCTGATGATACTGAGCTATACGTAGCAGAGTCTTCAGCAAGAAGTAACGATAATCCGCAAGTATTACTTATATTAGATACATCCGGCTCAATGGGTGATAATTCTTTTACTGCTCCTAGATTCCATGATCAAGGGAGTATTGGTGGCAGTACAAAGTTATATTTTTCGAATGATGGTGCCGTTGTTCCAGAACTAAGTAGTAATCAATACATCTTAAACTCAATCAATGGCTGTGCGAGTTCTAAAACGTTCCTTGAAGAATATGGAATATATACGGGTTATTTTCGTCAGTATGAAGGCAATGTTTGGAGTAAATTTCCATTAACAGATGGTAGTGCTGTATCGACAGTAGATTGTTATGAAGATATATATGAGCAAAATACAACCAATGCTAGTGGTGTTTCTGCTGGGTATCCCGTCGACGCGCTTGCCTCTCCTTATGATTCAGATATTGAAAAAGCTAAACTGACTGATTTTGGCTTAGGTGATCCAATACATTTTTATACTCAAGAATACGTAACTTGGTACCATAATGATAGCAAGCCAAATGGCAAGGCAAATGGCAGCTCATATACACGTATGGATGTGGCAAAACGAATCTTAGAAGAGCTTATAGTCAGTACTCCAGGTATAGACTTTGGTTTATTAATATTTAACAAAAACGACAGTACTTCTAAAGATGGCGGTCGTATTATTTCTGGTATTAAAGAGGCATCGGTTGCAAACAAAAATAGCGTAATTACGTCTATTCAAGATTCTGATTCTATTCACGGCAACTATACGCCTTTATGTGAAACCTTATTTGAAGCTTATAGTTACTTATATGGTAAACCAGTCAAATTTGGCCATAAAACATCAGGCTCTACCTCTAATCCTTCCTATGATACAGCTATCGAGTCTAACGGGAATTATATTTCGCCATTTGTGAATAAAGATTGCCAGTCTAATGCATCAATTATTTACGTTACCGACGGAATTCCAAATTTAGATGTTAGTGCCGATTCTGCTATCGCGTTATTACCAGGTGTAGATTTGACATTAGGTGAAGATATTAACGAGTGGGGTACTATGAAAACCAATTATTTAGCTTCACTATCTAATTGGATGTACAACAACGATGTCAACCCAAATGCACCGTCTGATCAAGTTGTATCGACTTATACGATTGGCTTTAGTTCTGGTGCTGATGCCGCTGAAGCTTTATTAGAAAAAACGGCCGAAAAAGCTGGTGGTGAATATTATAAAGCAAACTCTGCTGAAGCATTGAAAGCTTCGCTTTTACAAGCTGTAACAGCAATTCAAGGAACGGATTCTAGTTTTACTTCTCCCTCAGTAGTGCTTGATAAAACCCAAACTGGCGATGACGCATATTTTGCAATGTTTTTGCCTGATAAAGGACCTCGTTGGTCAGGTAATTTAAAGAAGTTTAAAGTGACTGCTGATGGGACGGTAGTTGATAAAAATGGCAATGATGCATTTGATAGTTCAGGTACTATCGCTGCAGAAGCTTGTCCGTATTGGACAACTGATTGTACTGGCGATTCATACCGTGGCTATCATGTTTCTGATGGCGGTGTTGCAGGGGTCATGAAGTCAACTTATAGCTCGTCTGTTAGCTCAAGAAAGGTATTGATTAACGCAGGTAGCAGCGGTGACTTAGTTGCCTTCACGCCGGCAAATGCCAAATTAAATAGCTATTTATCTACAGATGCTGATTTAGCTGATTACATGGGAGTCGACATTAGCGGAATCGATGACAATTTTGATTGGGCGAAAGGCGTCAATGTTGATGATGAAGATCATGATGATAAAGCTGACACAGCACCTCTCTATTTACGTCAAGATATCATCGGCGACCCGCTGCACTCAAGGCCGCTTGTTATTAACTATGGCAACTCTTCAGAGCCGGATAACCGTATTTTAATGGGAACAAACCATGGGTTCCTTCATATGTTCAAGGATGATGAAACTGCTGATGTACCCGTTTCTGAATCTTGGGCATTTATGCCAGCCGAATTGCTTAAAAATATAAAAGGTTTACGTGATAACCCTCAGACAGGTGTTCACTCTATATACGGCATGGATAGTTCGCCAGTTGCTTATATTGAGAGGGATTCAAGTGATAAAGTCTCAAAAGCATGGTTATTTATTGGTATGAGACGAGGTGGAACTTCATATTATGCTTTAGATATTACAAATCCAGATTCACCTTCATTGAAGTGGATTTCTCAAGTTAGCGACTTTACTTTACAAGGTGAATCGTGGTCAGAGCCTGTAATCACTAAGGTTCCTGGTTGGCCTTCTGGCGCAACAACTGCTGCTGATGCTGATCCTGTATTGATTATCGGCGCAGGTTATAACCCTACTACAAAAGATGGCTCAAATGTTGGAAGTTCAGATAGTATTGGCACTGGGGTCTATATTATCGATGCCGATAATGGAACAAAAGTATACACTTTCGGACTAACAGGCAGTGATACGGTAATGCCAGGGCTTTCGGACAGTATTCCAAATAAGGTCGCAATTCTTGATAGTAATAATGATCAGTTAACCGATAGAGTTTATGCGACAGATACTGGTGCCAATGTATGGCGTCTAGATATGCCAGGTTTGCCAAATGATACCTCAAACCCTTGGAGTGCTTTCAAGTTTGCAACTCTCGGTGGTGGGACAACAACAACTGATATTCGTTTCTACTCAGAGCCTGTTGTGGCACAAACTACTTTCAGTAACATTGCAGAGCATACGCATACGGACGGTAGTGGAACCTCAACAACTACAATGACTTATCAAAGTATTCCTTATGATGCTGTTGTAATAGGAAGCGGACATAGACCCCACCCTCTTGATAAGGCAAGAGCTGATAAGTTCTTTACATTGCAAGATAGAAATATTGTCACTAAATCTTATAGCTCTGCAGCCAGTAATACAGCACCTGACCCTCTTGAACTAACAGATCTCTATAATGTGACAACTGAATCACCTTCTTCAGATTCTGAGCTTGTAACATTTGGTGCCAAGAGAGGCTGGTATTATAACTTTAGTGATGCAGGTGAGAAATCATTATCAGCGGCAACAATTGTATCAGGAAGAGTCTTTTTTACTTCATATGTGCCTGAAACTGGAGCCAGCGAAACCGCATGTTTAGTCCCTGGTCAAGGGCGCTTATATGGGTTCGATTTACATAAAGGTGCGAGGACGTATAGCCATAGTGAAGACTATTTTGTAATGGGTGAACAAGTACCTGATACGCCAACATTAGTAGTACCAAAAAATGGCGATTCAGACAGCTATATGTATTTGATAGGTATTGGTGATGCTGCTAATGATATGATTAAAAACGATGTTTTAGGCGACGATGGTTGTCCAGAAGGCGATGATAAATGTATCGGTGGTGGCTTAGGTGTCAATCGAATTTACTACCATCAGAACGAGAATTAAAAATGGTGCAATATAATAGAAAAATCTCAGGTTTTACGTTAATTGAAGCCATGATTACACTTGTGGTGATTGGTATTTTGGCTTCGATTGCCTACCCTAGTTATACTAGCTTCGCTGCTAGAGGGGCCCGTGCAGATGCTCTCTCAGGGCTTATGAATATGGCTAATAGGCAAGAACAGTTTTATTTGGATCATAAGAAATTTACCAAGAATATGAAACAGTTGGGAATGGATACCGATCCTTATATTGTAGATAACGGCTTTTATGAGATAGATGCTTCTGTAGGCTCTGCGACTAAATATACCTTGCAAGCAACAGCGATTGGAACGCAAGCGACTAGAGATACAGATTGTGCAGTCATTCAAATCACTTCTGATGGTGTTAAAACGCCGGCTGAATGTTGGAGTAATTAACTTTTGCTCTAGGTTAAAAAAGAGTTTATGGATTAAATAACCATAAACTCTTTTTTGTAGAAGATATTAAAAATGACCTTGGATTAAATGTACTAGATCATATCAAGATTATGTGCAATTCACATTTTCTGTAATGACTTGCACTCTGCCTGATGCACTTAATGATACTTGTTTTGAGTATGCGCTGTCTGTGGAACCTGGGCAGTAAGTTATAGTTTGAGCCGTTGAGCCACTAACAAGACCATCTGTATTAAAGGTGATTAGGGACGAAGAAGAGGTTTTTATAAAATCATCATCATTGAAAGCATCAATAAAACGAAGTACATCCGTATTATTGTCCTTTATGCCGTTTTGATCATCATCTATAAAAATTGCAACTCCGTCTATCCAATTACTCGTGCAGCCTGAACCGTCACCAGGGCATACCGAGACTCTTCTGCCAAAACTTACAGCTTGGTTACGAGCAAAAACCAATGCTGACTCAAGTGAATTGGTAGCAGCCCGACTTCGACTAGATTCATATAGGTAAGTTAACGAAGGAACCGCTACAGCGATTAAAACTCCTGCAACTACAAGTGTGATCAATAGTTCAACCAGAGTAAAACCGTTAGTTAATCCTTTCTTTATTTTTATCATCCATATTTCCTCAGTAATACTTAAGTCAGTATAAGGTAATATGAGTGCGAAATCAGCGTTTTTGTCAATCTAAAGTTGGCCATCATTAATCGCGAAATTCAGTCTTGTTGGCATTCAATATTCTTTTGGCGAGAGAACCTTATTCTGCCAGACTGATTAATAATGACCGCTTTTGAATATGGGCTATTATAAGTATTAGGGCAGTATCTAAAGGTCCCATTGGTGCCAGATGCTAAACCATCAGGCTGGAATCTAATAGCGTTTCGATTGTAATAAACAATATCATTAGAATTGAATGGTCCCATAACATACAGAAGCTCATCTTCACTGCCAAGTTCATTGCGTTTACCCCCATCAGTAAAAACGCTAAAGCCGCTTTGCCAATCCCAATTACATTGGGAATTGACTAAAGGGCATACTGTGACTCTTGTGCCGAAAGTAATAGCATGATTTCTGGCGAGTTGGATTAACTGCTGGATAGATCTAATTGAACTTTCGCTTCGAGATTGTTCAATAATGACTTCAAAGTAGGGTAAAGAAAAGCTAGTTAAGATCGCTGAGATAGATAACGTGACAATCAGCTCTACTAGGCTAAAGCCCATGAATTGGTGTTTCATAAAATCATCCTTGATTTATTTTGCTAAGCAATCCCGCAAAGCAACAAGGCTAAGTATAGATTCCTTTTGGTATTAAGCGAATTTTAGTTTTTTAAAAATACTCCATTAAATTTAAAGCAAAAAAAGTGATGTTAAAGTAAGATAGAGAGCAATTTTTGATTATTAATGAATATATACTTCAAGTATATAAAGACTTCCCAAGTGCACAGGAGTGATTGATGAAAAAAGTAGAAGCCATTATTAAACCGTTTAAACTTGATGATGTGCGAGAGTCACTTGCGGAAATAGGTATTACTGGGATGACAGTTCTAGAGGTTAAGGGCTTTGGTCGTCAAAAAGGCCACACAGAGCTTTATCGTGGTGCTGAATACATGGTGGACTTTTTACCTAAAGTTAAAATCGAATTGGTCATCCAAGATGAACAGTTAGATCAAGCAATTGAAGTGATTGTTGATACGGCAAGAACTGGTAAAATTGGTGACGGTAAGATTTTTGTTACTGATATTGAACGTGTTATTCGTATAAGAACGGGCGAAGAAAACGAAGAAGCTGTTTAATCTTTGACATTTTGAACAACAAAAAAGCCTCTAAATTTTAGAGGCTTTTTAGTCACTAACAACTATGATTAGCGAGTCGATGAAGAGTCTCTAATGACGGGCTCTGGAGTAAATACCATTGAGCGTTTTTCTACGGTCTCTTTACTGTTAGCAATTAGTAATTCAGTTGCGACTTTTGCAATTTTGACGTTAGGTTGATGCACCGTCGTCAGTTTAGGCCAAGTTTGGCGTGAGAATGGACTATCCTCAAAGCCTACGATGGAAAGATCTTTTGGGATATCTAATCCAGCTAATCTTGCGGCAAATAAAGCACCTGCGGCTATTTCATCGTTACATGCGACAATTGCAGTAGGACGCTGAGATAAATTTATTAACTTATTGGCATTTTCAACACCAGATTCAAAAGAGTACTGACCATCTAGTACCCAGTCAGTGTTTACGCTCAGTTGGTTTTGTTTTAATGCGCTTTTAAAACCACTTAATCGTTCTTTGGTTGATTCATGGTGCTGATCACCACTTAAAAATCCAATCTCTGTATGACCGATATCAATAAGGTGCTGTGTTATTTCTAAAGCGCCGTGCTTATCGTTTACTAGAACAGCTAATCCATTGTCTGCACAGGCTTTTTCTCCTGCAATAATGCGGACGTAGTTGGCATCTATTTCATCAAGTGCAGCTAAAATAGTAGGGTCCTCAGACATCGGAGGCGTTAATACTAGACCAGATAAACGTGAATGCTTAACCATCTTAGTTAGTTCATCACAAATATCCGCTGATTTTGCATCACACGGGTGAATAAGTAATTCGTAACCTTTGTCTTGGCAAGCAGACAAAATACCATTTTGCATATCAATAATGTAATAAGCGTTGGGATTATCGTAGATAAAGCCGATGACGTAAGATTTAGTACTGGCAAGATTACGGGCAGCTAAATTGGGTTGGTAATTTAACTCATTGATTGCGGCATTGACTTTATCAATGGTGGTCTGTCTTACAGAGCTTTCTTTATTCGTGACTCTTGATACTGTTTTGATTGATACGCCAGCATGTTTGGCAACATCATTGATGGTTACTTTCATTTGTTTATAGCTCTTTTATTCAGGCGAGTAGCTTAACAGTTATTTATCTCAATTTGATGACATTTATCCCCTAATAACGTGTCTTCAAACCGTGTACTTGACGAAATAACGGTAGCTCATATAACTCTAATAGTGCTTATTTTTACTTAATTAGGCAATCTCCAATTATCTATCTGGTTTGAACAGTGGCTTTTATAAAGAGCTTGTATCAAAAATGCTACAAATTATTGTTTTTATCAAGGCTTTGTTTTTTAATGGTTTAAATGGCTATTTCTATCTTTCTTTAATTGTTTTTATAACAAAAAATGCTCAGTAAAGTTATTTTGTTGTGGCAAGACTGTTAATAATTGTGTAATGTTTGCTCTAGACATGACAGCGTTGTCATTCCGGTTGGAATGGTTATGTATCCAAAAACGATAATAAAGTTATGGAAGGGAAATGAAGATGCGACCTATTAATTTTAAGAAAAATGTTTTAGCAACTAACATTGCTATTTTGCTTGGCAGTATGGTTTCAGTAGGAGCAGTAGCTGCTGATGCTGAGACTGCTGAAGAAAACATTGAAAAAATCGAAGTAAAAGGCATGCGTGCCTCGATGAAGGCTTCGGTTAATGAAAAACGTTTTTCAAACTCAGTTGTTGATGCGGTAACCGCAGAAGATATTGGTAAATTTCCTGATGGTGACGTGGGTGAGTCATTAGGCCGTATACCAGGTGTTGCTGTAAACCGTCAGTTTGGTCAAGGCCAGCAAGTGTCAATTCGTGGTGCTTCAAGCAGCTTAACACGTACACTACTTAACGGACATTCAGTAGCTTCTACTGGTTGGTATGATCAACAGTCTATTGACCGTAGCTTTAACTACAGCTTACTACCGCCTGAAATGGTCGGTGGGATTGAAGTATATAAGTCATCTCAGGCTGATTTACCTGAAGGTGGCGTGGGCGGTACGGTAATTGTTAAAACACGTAAACCATTAGATTTAGATGCCAACACTGTATTCCTTAGCGCTAAAGGTGATTACGGCACAATCTCTGAAGAAACTGATCCTGAATTATCTGGCTTATACAGCTGGAAAAATGAAAACGAAAACTTTGGTTTCTTAATTTCTGCTGCGGGTTCTGAAACAACTTACCAACGTAATGGTATTGAATCATTGCTAGGTTGGGGTGATATCGTCCCTACGACATTCCAACAAGATCGTGAACGTACAGCGATTAATGGTGTATTCCAATATAACCCAACTGATAATTTAGAGTTTGGTTTGAACTTAATGAGCTTAGACATGAAAGCAAACAATGCTAACACGTCTTTATTCGTAATGTTCCCAGATGATAAAGATGCTGCTTGTGAGCAAAAAAATAGCAATGGTACTTGTACCTTCTATCGCCGTGGTGCAGATGATGCAAACCCAGGTTGGGCACAAACTTGGGCTCGCCAAGCAAGCATGGATTCAAATACCGTAGATTTCGATTTCAAATATGAAGCCGATAGCTTCACTATGGAAGGCCGTGTTGGTAATACTAAATCTGAAGGTGGTACCGATTTAACTGCTAACTATGGTTTTTGGTTAGGTACACCAGCTGATTACGCTGGTACTTATGATGCGACTGGTGAAGTCATTAAAATTGATGTAGCAAATAAATCATTTGGTGCAGAAGATTTTGGTGGTCAGTTAGCGCCAGCAGGTTGGTCTTTAAAGAAACAACCTAACTCAGATGAAGAAACTTATGCACAATTTGATTTCACGATTCCTGTTGATTTAGGTGCAATTACCTCATTTAAAACTGGTGTGCGCTGGGCTGATCATGATGTTAAGCAAGAGACTTATCCTGCAATAGTCAATGCTGATGTCACTTCAAAAGATGCAACAGCTTACTATGGCGGCTCAATGTCTTCTGGTGCAGGTTACACGTTACCTGAGCCGAACCTTGATGCAATGCTAAAAGATGCAAAAGCAGCAATCAGTGGTTTCAGTAAAGACGGAACCGTTTATAAGTCAGGTTACGGTACAATTAACGAAGAAAACTTAGCATTATACTTAATGGCTGATTTTGAAGCCGACGGTATCCGCGGTAACTTTGGCCTACGTTATATTTCTACCGATGCGTCATCAGATTATTATGCACTCCAAGCTGACGGTTCTTATGCAGATAACTTAAGCACACTTGATGCAAGTTACAGTGATGTTTTACCTAGCATGAACATTGCTTTTGATGTTGCTAGTGATGTGATAATTCGTGCCTCTGCAGGACAAGTTATCTCACGTCCTAATTACGGTGACATGTTTGCATCTTCTGCGTTAGCGGGTTATGCAGACGGAACAGCGGGTAACGAAGTCGTCAACACAGGTAACATTGCCCTTGAGCCATTTAAAGCGACTCAAGCTGACTTAGGCGTTGAATGGTACTTCAGCCCTGATGGATTAATGAGTGCAGCATACTTTATTAAGGATATCAGTTCGTTTGTTACTTCTGATCAAATTCTTGACCAAAGTATCGGTATTATTGACCCTGATTCAGGTGAAGATAACTGGACTAAGTCAACCAAGAAAAACGGTACTGGCGGTCAAATTCAAGGTGTCGAACTACAAATCCAAGATGGTTTCGATAACGGATTTGGTTACTCTGCAAACTATACTTTTGCTGACTCAGACGCATCACCTGAAAATTACCCAGACGAAGTTAGCGTGTTCTCTGATTCTTCTAAGCACACAGTTAACTTAGTGGGTTATTACGAGATGGAAGACTTCTCGGCTCGTGTTGCTTATAACTGGCGTAGTGAATACATGATCCGCGAATTACCAGGTTTCTATGGTAACCGTGAGCACCAAGACTATGGCACATTGGACTTAAGTGCTAACTACAACATTACTGAATATTTAGGTGTTTCATTTGAAGTAGTTAACTTACTTGAAGAGGACAGTGTTCAGTTAGGTGTTGCACCAGATGGGGCGGATGTGAAACCAGAGCTAAAAGGTGGTTACCCAGCTTGGAGCTTTGAAGGTGAAGCTCGTTATAAAGTGGGCTTAAACCTACGCTTCTAATCGGTTAATTAATTCATAGCCGTGTCAAAAAAGCCTAGCAAATTGCTAGGCTTTTTTATTAAATTAAGTCATTAACTGCAAAGCTGGTGGTTTGAATGAAAGTACAAAGAATAGTGATTGTAGGTGGTGGAACTGCAGGATGGTTAGCAGCAAACCATATTGGAAAAGCTGCGCAGCATTTAGCTGATGTTTCTGTCACGCTGATTGAATCACCAGATATCCCGACAATTGGTGTTGGTGAAGGAACGGTACCAGCGATTAAACAATCGTTACAAAGCTTCGGTATCAGTGAAACCGAGTTTATTCGTGAATGTGATGTAAGCTTTAAGCAATCAATTAAGTTTTGCAATTGGCTTGATAAAGATATTCATGGTGCCAATAACAGTTACCATCACTTGTTTGACGTACCAAGCCCGCTAGGGGAGAACCTTACCGATTATTGGTTACAGCAAACCAAGCAACAGGCAACTAATCAGCAGAGTTTCTCTGCTACCGTTTCTCCTCAGCATTTTATTTGTGATGCCTTCAAAGCCCCCAAACTGATTACCACGCCAGAATATGGCGGCAAGGTTAGTTATGCTTACCACTTAAATGCAGCAAGATTTGCACAATTGTTAGCTAAAAATGCGACAACAAAATTTAATGTCACTCACCTAAAAGCCAATGTGCTTGATGCCAATATCGATGAGAAGGGCAATTTAACTTGCTTGAAAACGGATTCATTAGGCGAGTTAGCTTTTGATTTTTATGTTGATGCAAGTGGCTTTGAGTCGATATTGCTTGCTAAAAAGCTTAAGGTTGGCTTTATTGATAAATCTAAGCAATTGTTTGTGAATAAAGCAATCGTTGCGCAAGTCCCTACCACTGAAGAACAAGTTATCCCGCCCTATACGATTGCTACTGCCCACCAAGCTGGTTGGGTTTGGGATATCGCCCTGCCGCAAAGGCGAGGCACAGGTTTTGTTTACTCAGATAATCATATGACATCTGCACAAGCTGAAGAAACGTTTGATCGATATTTAGGGGGTAAGCTAGCTTCACTTGCTTCAAGAGAAATTCCGATGAAAGTTGGCTATAGAGAAAAGTTCTGGGCTAAAAACTGCGTGTCATTGGGGCTTGCTCAAGGTTTTTTAGAGCCTATTGAGGCTACCTCTATATTGTTAACCGACTTTGCCGCTGCCTATCTATCAAAACGATTACCACATGCATTATCGCAAATGCCTGCACTTGCCGAGCGATTTAACCACACAATGGGCTACGCTTGGGAGCGAGTGGTTGAGTTTGCTAAATTGCATTACTGTATTTCAGACAGACAAGACAGTGACTTCTGGCGAGATAACCGTTGTCCTGATTCAATCCCTAATCCTTTAAAGCAAAAGATGGCGTTATGGCAAAACTTTAGCCCGCTGACTGACGACTTGTTTTCTCGTTATGAAGTGTTCAACGTGGATAACTATTTATATGTGTTATACGGAATGAAATACGCTACACAAGTAAATCAATGTGATAAACAGTATTTGTTAGCGGCGCAGCAGCAAACAGAACAGATCCGACGGATTGGTCAAGGGTTAGCCGCAGAATTACCTGAGCATCGTGTTTTATTAAATAAAATAAAGCAATATGGCTTGAAAACCATCTAATAGCCCCCAAATAAATAACATAGCCAGTGGTACTTTATTTCTTGATACGGTAACGTTAGCTGCAGATTAAATGATAATGGGCTTTTTGAGTCACTCTAAGTTGTAATATCAAGCGAGATAGTGAGTCATTTAAACAAAGCATCATTTAAAAATTTTGGGATTTGAATTTAATCTTCAAAAGAAATTTTTATTAAAAGGGACTTGAATCCCGAATTTTTATGTAAATCATTATTGATTAGAAGCGCCTGAAGGAGCCAAGATGTCTAACCAAATTACGTTACTTGAACATGCAAAACACGGTGATTTAAAAATCACTCCATCGAGCTTTAACCATGTAGCTGACCAGCACATTGTTCCAGTAACTTTGCACGAAATTGGTCGTGCAGCAACTGAATACCCAATTGTATTTGTTAAAAACAGTGATAGTGGTGAGTTCCAAGCCGTTGCGATGCTGGGCTTAAAGCCAGGCCAAAATTTAAGTATTAAAGATGGCAAATGGCAAGGTTTGTATATCCCTGCTGTTGTACGTGATTACCCACTCGGACTAGTATTAAACCCTGACGTTAAAGATAAAGTTTGGATTGGTATTCGTGAAGGTGCTGCTGAAGTTAGTAAAACAGAAGGCCAAGCATTATTCGAAGGCGAAAAAGAAACTGAATACTTAGAAAACCGTAAAAAAGCGCTTATTGCTCACTTTGAACAAGATCAAGCAAGCCGTAACATTCTAGGCTTCCTTGCAGAAAAAGAGTTACTCACTACGCAAACGCTAACGGTAGATGTTGCTGGTGAAAAACGCAATATCAATGGTCTATACTTAATTGATGAAGCAAAACTTAATGAGCTTTCAGACGAAGATTATTTAGAACTTAGAAAACGTGGTCTTCTAGGTCCTATCTACGGTCATCTTGCATCACTAAATCAAGTGAACCGTTTAGCACGCACTGAGATTATGTCTAAAGCATAATTTATAATGACGTAATTGTTGTCATTTACTCTAGTGAGTTTTGTAAAGTAAGTACGGCTTACCTTGCGACAACAGACCTCATACAGGGCAAACATTTAGGCATTGTGAGTCAATTACGATTCACAGTGCCTTTTTTATGTTTGGTATATCAATGAAAACACTAAGTTGACTCATGAGTTTATTGTTTAATTCCACTTCATTAATCCCAGTTAAGCTTTTTTTAAGGTAGAGGTTTTAAATAAGTAACTGTTTTAAAATACTAAAACAAAACAATGTTAATTAACTGTGTAATTTGGTCAATTAAATGTAGAAATTTGATGGCTAATTCTGTAGATTACCAATGACAGCGTTGTCATTGCTTGTTTGATTCGTTGTTTTAAGGTCCACATGAGTAAGGTAGAGGTCTTCTACTCATGTTTTGATTGTATTCCGGTCGGGCGGAATACAATTAATTTTTATACTTTTAGTCTCTCCCCAGAAACGAGTATAAGCTGGGTAACATATTTTGTTCCCAGCTATTTTTTTGCCTTTTTTATGATACATAGTCATTAGTTAGTTCGGTTTCAGTCGTTGAGACCCACTATACAAATCTGGGAAGGAATAAGATAAGTTGACCTATAAGGCATTGACTAAACAGCATAAAACTTTCTTGCTCCTGTTTGGCAAGTTTATGACAAATAAAGGCTGTAAAGATTAAGAAATAGCGTAAACCATATTGCGTTACATCATTAGCTTAGGGATAAACTGAGGAAACTATGAAAAAGACCATCATCGCAACGGCTTTATTATTGTCACTTGGGGTAGTAGGTTGTCAGGGCGGGTCATCTGAGCGTCAAACCAACATTGAACAATCCTCTTGGACACAAGCCTCACTCAATCAATTCGCTAATGAACTAAAAGTCACTTATCGAGTGGTCACCAATATCCCTGAGCAAGCATGTTCAGCGGATCAAAAAGACCAACGTTGCTTTATCGCAGAAATCGATTTTTCAACTCCTGCTAATTATCCTAATGGCAACTGGTCAATTTTTTATAGCCAAATGAGACCCGTTCAAGCTGTGTTAAATCCTGAATTTGATATTAGTCGTGTTCAAGGCGATTTACATCAAATTACACCCACAAAAGCGTTTACTGGATTTAAAGCTGGCGAAATAAAGACTCTAGGGTTTCGTGGCGAGTTATGGCAGTTGTCTGAAACTGATCCAATGCCAAACTACTATATTACCGTCGACGGGTTAACGCCTGTTGTGATCAGCAGTACAAAGCTCACAATTGACCCTGAAACAGGCATGGAGCAACGTCCTTACGTGGAATCGTTTACCGATGCTGATAAGCAATACCGCCGCACAGAAAAAGATGCACTCGTTTGGGCGAAAGCAGATGTACTTTATCAAACCAATGAAAATGTAACCCTTGATAGCAGTTATGTCACTGACCGTATCATTCCGACCCCAGCTGACATTGTTGTTACCTCCACCAATAAGCCTGTGGATTTATCTTTGGGTATTAATGTTATTTACAATGAAGTAAACCCAAAAGCTGTAAAAGCATCACTTGCGCGCCTATCAAGGCTTGGTGTGAATGAACTCGCTGGTGGCATCCCGCTTAAATTGGAGACATCTTCAACAATTGGGCAAGAAGGCTACAAGCTTGAAATAACAGAATCTGAATTAACGATTCAAGCGGCTGATGAAGCTGGTTTTTCATATGGTATTGCATCAATTACCGGATTATTATCTGCCGATGACTTATCTATAAATACCTTAACGGTAACTGATGCGCCACGTTATCAATTTCGAGGTATGCATGTTGATGTCGCAAGAAACTTTCATAGTAAGCAAATGATTTTAGACCTGATTGATCAAATGGCGGCTTACAAGTTAAATAAGCTTCATTTGCATATGGCTGACGATGAAGGTTGGCGTTTAGAAATCGATGGTTTACCTGAGTTAACCAATGTGGGTAGCAAGCGTTGCCATGATTTAACTGAAACACAATGTCTTATACCTCAATTAGGCAGTGGCCCATTTGCTGATAGCAATGTAAATGGTTACTACAGTAAAGCCGATTATATCGAGATATTAAATTATGCCACCGCTCGTCAAGTGGAAGTTATTCCATCAATGGATATGCCTGGTCACTCAAGAGCTGCAATTAAATCAATGGATGCACGCTATCGTCATTATATGGAAGCAGGGGATAGTGAAGCCGCTAAAGAGTATTTACTGTCAGATGCTGCAGATAAGACAGTGTACTCGTCAGTGCAATATTATAATGACAATACCTTAAATGTTTGTATGGAATCGACGTTTCATTTTGTTGATAAAGTCATCAGCGAAATAGCCAAGCTTCACCAAGCTGCGGATCACCCGTTAAATCGATACCATATTGGCGCTGATGAAACTGCAGGTGCGTGGAAGCAATCTCCTCAGTGTCTTGATTTTGTTGCTAATAACGATAAAGGCGTGACATCAGTTGATGATTTAGGAGCCTACTTTATTGAACGCTTATCAAATTCGTTAGCTGACAAAGGTATTCAACCTGCAGGTTGGAGTGATGGTATGAGTCACACTAACCCCACAAATATGCCTCAAAATGCACAGTCTAATATTTGGGATGTCATATCACATCAAGGTTATAAGCGAGCTCATAAACAAGCAAATCTAGGTTGGGATACCGTATTGTCAAATCCTGAGGTGCTGTATTTCGACTTCCCATATGAAGCAGATCCTAAGGAGCACGGCTATTACTGGGCTGGACGTGCGCAAAATAGTCAAAAAATATTTTCATTTATGCCAGATAACCTTCCTGCCAATGCTGAACAATGGACTGACATCGAAGGCCAAGCCTTTACCGCTGATGATACCATTCAACAAGATGAGCAGGGGAATGACATATCAGGCCCGTTACAACAAGGAAAAGGCTTTACTGGTATTCAAGGTCAACTGTGGAGCGAAACAGTGCGCAGTGATGATGTTGCTGAATACATGATTTATCCACGATTATTAATGTTGGCAGAAAAAGCATGGCATAAAGGAAGCTGGGAAGTGCCATATCGATATGAAGGCGCTATTTATAGTCTAGATTCTGGTTACTTCACTGCGGAAATGCGACTCAAACAACAGCAGCAATGGAATGAACTTGCTAATGCACTTGGACAAAAAGAGCTTCACAAGCTTGATTTAGCAAACATTGCTTATCGATTACCAACGGTTGGGGCTAAAGTTATTAATGGTAAATTACATGCCAATATTGCTTTTCCAGGACTGAGAATTGAGTATAGTGTTAATAATAAGCAGTGGCTTCCTTATACTGAGCCCGTTGCTGTGAATGGCAAAGTTGAAGTGAGAAGTATCTCTCCTGATGGTAAACGAAAAGGCAGAAGTTTATTGCTGTAGATAGTTAATATTGCACTTCACGAAAAGGCGTTAAACACTTTGTTAACGCCTTTTTGCTTTGTTTTATACCATTAAGTCTGATTCCCTCTAATTAATCACCAAACGATTACTATTTTATTTTCTTTATAAACAGAGTGTTAGGTTTATTGCTTGATGCTTATTTATCTTAGTTATAAAAAACAAATGACAACGCTGTCATTTGTGGTGTAACATAAAGTTAACTTATTCAAAGGGCCACCTATAACGTTAGTTTGTGCATCTTTATAACGTTGTTTTTTAGTCATCATCTTGGGCTCAAATAGAAGAGATAAGAGGGATATCATGGGCGTTAACCTGCAAAATGAATCACAGCTTTTTATTGGTATTGATGGCGGAGGCAGTAAATGTCGCGCCACGATTTATTCTCCTAAGATGGGTGTGATTGGAACTGGTGTTGCTGGGCGTGCTAACCCCCTTCACGGCTTAGAACAAACTTTCGAATCAATCCGCCAATCAACCGACTTAGCGATAGCAGACGCAAAGCTAACTCAAGATGATATCAAGACGTTAGTCGCAGGCCTTGGCCTTGCAGGGGTCAATGTGCCTCGCTTATATCAATTGATAAATGAATGGCAGCATCCATTTGCTCATATGTATCTCACTACCGATTTACATACTGCCTGTATTGGTGCGCACAACGGTGAGGATGGCGCGGTCATTATTACTGGCACAGGGTCTTGCGGTTACGCACATGTCGGAGAGCAAAGCTTACTGGTTGGTGGGCATGGGTTTGCTTTAGGCGATAAAGGTAGCGGTGCATGGCTAGGTCAACAAGCTGCAGAGCATGCTTTATTAAACCTTGATGGGTTTGCAGAAGACAGTCAGTTAACGCAATTAATCTTAGCGCATTTTGACGTCTCAGACGCTATCGGAATTGTTGAAAACCTAGCAGGTCAATCATCGAGTACGTATGCCAGATTAGCTAGGCTGGTAATTCAAAGTGCCGAACAAGGTGATGTTGTTGCGATAGAGATTGTTAAACAAGGTGCAAAATATATCAGTGATATGGCACGTAAGCTTTTTACACTCGAACCGCGTCGTTTTTCAATGATAGGCGGTTTAGCTGAGCCCTTACAAAAATGGCTTGATAGTGATGTCGGGCAGCAGGTTCAGCCAGCGCTCGCTCAACCTGAAATCGGCGCCATCTTATTTGCTCAACAGCAATACAGCAAACATCAAGGCTAATAGGTTAACAATTCAACCAGCTAGTCATTTTTCCAATTTATTCGACAATATTGAAAAAGGTTATACCGATGACAAATACCATTATGGAGCTAGAAGCTCGCTCTGCACCGCAAAAAATTGCTGAACAATTAGCTGCTAATGCGGGGCTAACTAAAGAACTTGGTGAGAAGCTGCGTAATTTTAAACCTAAGTTTGTAATGATCGTTGGCCGAGGCTCTTCAGATCATGCGGGAGTGTTTGCAAAATATTTATTTGAAATTGAAGTAGGTATTCCAACATTTGCTGCTGCACCATCGGTAGCCAGCGTATACGGTAAAAGCTTGCAACTTGAAGGCGGGTTAGTCATCGTTATTTCACAATCAGGTCGAAGCCCTGATATTTTAGCGCAAGCAAGAATGGTAAAAAACGCCGGCGCTTTTTGTGTGGCATTAGTGAATGATGAAACCGCGCCGATAAAAGATATCGTTGATGTTGTTTTACCTCTAAGAGCGGGTGAAGAAAAAGCAGTAGCAGCCACTAAAAGCTATCTAGCGACACTTTCAGCAATTGTTCAATTAACTGCAGAGTGGACTCAAAGTGAATCATTGGCAGCAGCTGTAGATTCAATGCCTAAAGCACTTCAAACAGCTGTAGATGCAGAACCTCAATTGACTGCAGAGTCTTTAGAGGGAGTTAAGAATCTTGTGGTTTTAGGCCGCGGTCTTGGATATGCCGTTACGAAAGAGCTAGCGCTTAAAATGAAAGAAGTGTGTTCTATTCATGCCGAATCCTTTAGTAGTGCAGAGTTTTTACATGGTCCGGTGACATTAGTTGAGAAAAAGCTGACCATTGTTGACGCTTGTATCAATGATGAGTCTTTAGAAAGCCATGTTGAGCAAGTAAATAACGTCACTGAGCGTGGTGCTGATGTGGTTCATTTGAATCAAACTTCAAATGATATTCACCCGCGTATTGCGCCACTGGCGCTGTTGCAGCGTTTTTATATTGATGTCGCCGCCGTAGCGGTTGCGCGTGGCATTGATCCAGATCAGCCTGAAGGCCTCAAGAAAGTAACACAAACCTTGTAATGTAAGTTGATGATATTTAATCACCTTATTGGTGTTAATTAAGCCTAGATGTAAAGAGACTCAAGATGAAACAAACCCTAATTGTAGATAAGTATTTTGATGGCGAGCAATTTCAGCCGCGAGCTGCGATTACCATAGATAATGGGATGATCACTGCTATCAACGCTATAGCTGAAAAGGGACTGGATCTGCAATTGGTGAATGAAGATGCATTAGAAAATGTGACTCATTTACAAGGAACGCTAGTTCCTGGGTTTGTTGATGTTCAGGTTAATGGTGGCGGTGGGGCGTTATTTAATACTGAACCTACACCTGAGTGTATCAGCATCATAGGCAATGCTCATGCGAAGTTTGGAACCACTGGCTTTTTACCAACCTTAATAACTGATCAAGTTGAGGTAATGGAAAAAGCGGCCGATGCCGTTGCAGAAGCCATTAAGCTTAAAACACCAGGGGTATTGGGTATTCATTTTGAAGGGCCGCATTTGAGTGTCCCTAAGAAAGGGGTACATCCTCAATCTTTTATTCGTGAAATTTCTGCGGCTGAGATGGCTATTTTTGCTCGCCAAGATTTAGGTATCAAACTTGTCACCTTAGCACCTGAAAACGTTTCAGTTGAGGTGATAAAAACATTAGTCGAACATGATGTAAAAGTCTGCCTAGGGCATTCAAATGCTGATTACGAGACGGTTAATGCAGCGTTGGATGCAGGCGCAGATGGATTCACACACTTGTTCAATGCAATGTCAGGTTTTGGTTCCCGTGAACCTGGCATGGTAGGTGCTGCGCTAGAAAGCGAAAAGGCTTGGTGCGGATTAATTGTTGATGGACACCATGTGCATAGTGCAACAGCGAAAGTGGCTATTAAGGCTAAACAGCAAGGTAAAGTGATGTTGGTGACTGATGCGATGCCGCCAGTGGGTATGGGTGATAACGCTAGCTTTGAATTATTTGGCACTAAAGTTATAAGGCAAGGCGACAGACTTAATGCAACAACAGGTGAACTAGCAGGTTGTGTATTAGATATGGTTGGTGCAGTGAATAACACTGTGCGCATGCTAGGTTTACGCCATGAAGAAGCATTAAGAATGGCATCACTTTATCCGTCTCAATATTTACAGAAACCTCAGCTAGGCCGAATTGCAGTCGGTCAGCAAGCTGACTTAGTGTTATTGAATACGCAAAATAATGTCAGTGCAACCTATATAGCTGGTGAGTTAGTGTTTTCTTCTGACTGCCCACAGCGGGCTAGGTAGTCGGCTATGAGTGCTCCAGTTAGTCATTCGACTGTAAGTGACACGTCAAGAAGTGATGTTCAACATTCTGAAACTAGAATAAATAGTGATAAACCTAAAACGAAAACACGTTTAATGTCTCTTGATGCATTGCGTGGTTTTGACATGTTTTGGATTTTGGGGGGAGAAGGGCTATTTGCAGGATTATTGCTATTAACTGGCTGGTCAGGTTGGCAATGGTTTGATGGCCAAATGCATCACAGTCAATGGCATGGCTTTACCTTTTATGATGTGATTTTCCCGCTATTTATATTCTTATCCGGTGTAGCGCTAGGCTTGTCTCCAAAAAGGTTGGATAAACTGCCAATGAGCGAACGCCTACCTTTTTATCGTCATGCTATAAAGCGACTTGGATTACTCATCCTACTAGGTGTGCTTTATAACCATGGTTGGGGTACTGGTGTCCCTGCGGATCCAGAACAAATTAGATATGCCAGTGTATTGGCCCGAATCGGTTTTGCTTGGTTTATTGGGGCAATGCTGGTTTGGCATACAAGCCTTCGGGTACAGGCTGCGATAGCGATTATCATTTTATTAGCTTATGGCTTATTGCAATTATATGTCCCGTTTCCTAATGGGCTACCAGGACAATTCACTCAAGATAATTCGATTAACGCCTATGTGGATAGTTTATTATTGCCAGGTATTTCTTATCAAGACCGTCCTTTAGATCCTGAAGGGGTGCTGTCAACACTTCCTGCGGTTGTAAATGGCTTAGTCGGTGTATTTGTCGGTCAGCTGTTGGTTAATACCAACATATCTGCGTGTAAGCTCTCTTCTGACTGGATAAAAGTGTTGTTACTAATGATTGCGGGTTGCTTGCTGATTTCACTAGCTTGGTTAGTTGATTTTGTTATACCGATTAATAAAGACCTTTGGACAAGCAGTTTTGTATTGGTGACGTCTGGTTGGAGTATCGTATTTTTAGCCATTTTTTATGCGCTTATTGATGTTCTCAAATGGCAGAAGTGGTCGTTGTTTTTTGTGGTGATTGGCACGAACGCTATCATCATTTATTTAGCTTCAAGCTTAATGAACTGGCAGTATTTTTCTCAAAGTTTATTGGGTGGAGTCATCACAGCATTACCTCAAAACTGGCAGCAATTAATGTCAGTGGTCAGTTTGTTGCTGGTGCAATGGTTAGTATTGTTATGGTTATATCGACGGAAAATTTTCATCCGAATCTAACTTAAACAGATAAGTGCTTGGCTAGTAGGATAAATTTCTGAGCTTGATTTTCACTTGTTATGGTTCTACCAGTTAAAGGAATGACAGCGTTGTCTTTGTGGTGTGGATGTTTTAACATGAAATGCGCAATGACTATGAAATGAATTAACAATTCGTCATCATAGTGGTGCTAAAACCTCAATAACAATAAGACTCATATGGGGCAGTGATGGATATTGCTGCTGAAAATTAATGACAATAAGAAGCAGGTTTATGGAAACTACAATGAATAACAGTCAGCAAAAAAGCAGTGTGTTGCCGATGGCTATCGTTGCAATTCTCTTTTTCGTATTGGGATTTGCCACTTGGCTAAATGGCTCTTTGATGCCTTATCTGAAGCAAATCCTTCAACTTAGCCCATTTCAAGCATCTCTAATCTTATTCTCTTTTTATATCGCTGTGACATTTACTGCCCTGCCTTCTGCTTGGGTTATTCGTAAAGTCGGCTATAAAAGTGGTATGGCATTAGGGATGGGGATAATGATGATCGCGGGTTTATTGTTTATACCTGCGGCTAAAACCCAAATATTTCCTTTATTCTTATTAGCGCAATTAGTGATGGGTACTGGCCAAACGTTACTACAAACCGCTGTGAATCCTTATGTTGTTCGTTTAGGCCCTGAAGAATCAGCTGCTGCCCGTGTAAGTGTAATGGGCATTCTCAATAAAGGGGCGGGTGTGATTGCGCCTATGGTATTTACAGCACTGATTTTAGATAGTTTTAAAGACCGTGTTGGAACAACATTAACCCAAATTCAAATCGATGAAATGGCGAATAGTCTAATACTTCCTTATTTAGGTATGGCGGTGTTTATTGGTATTTTAGCGTTTGCTGTTAAAAAATCTCCTTTACCAGAACTCGAGCAAGAAGAAGACGAGTCTTCTGAAAAAGGACAGATTAAAGAAGCCCTGGCTAAACCCAACCTTGCACTAGGTGTTGTCGCATTATTTGTTTATGTGGCCGTTGAAGTCATAGCAGGGGATACCATTGGTACTTACGCATTAACCTTGGGTGTCGAAAACTATGGCGTGATGACATCCTATACAATGGTTTGTATGGTTATCGGTTATAGCTTGGGTATTATTTGTATTCCTCGCTTTATTTCGCAACCTAATGCGTTATTAATCAGTGCTATTTTAGGCGTAGTATTATCTTTTGGTATCGTATTTGGTGATAGTGAGTCATATACCATTGCTAATATGATATTGGTACCATTTGGTGGAGCTGAGCTTCCAGATACCTTATTGCTCATTGCATTTCTAGGGTTAGCTAATGCGATTGTGTGGCCTGCAGTATGGCCGTTAGCATTATCAGGAATGGGTCGATTAACCAGTACTGGCTCTGCTTTGTTAATTATGGGGATTGCTGGTGGCGCTTTTGGGCCGGTATTTTGGGGGCTAACAAGCTCTGCGACGTCTTTAGGTATGCAAGGCGGTTATATGGTGATGATCCCTTGTTATCTGTTCATTTTATTTTATGCGGTTAAAGGCTATAAAATGACAAGCTGGAAATAGTTGAGATAAGCGTTTTCAATGCAGTGTATGGCGTTACCGATAGCCTTTTAATACTGTCATGAAACGGCTTTAAGCTGTAGTCCCTTCACAAAAAAGCCACTCTATTGAGTGGCTTTTTTATTACACTAATAAGCTTTGGCTCTTACTACATTTGGCTCTTACTACAATTTGCCAATAAACTGATTAATGGTTAGTTGGCTTTTCTAGTTTCTCCATGACTTGCTTCAAACTAAAGCTCGCTGCTTTTTGTCTTGGAGGATATTCTTTAAATGTTTCTAAAAATTGAGCCACATAAGCTTGCGCTGGCACTAATAAAAATGCTCTGTCTATTAACCAGTCATAATAGGTATTAGACGTGCGGTCAGCAGTCTCGTATGGATCCATACGTAGGTTAAATATCTTAGGTAAGCGCAGTTCAACAAAAGGCTCTGCCCATATTTGTAATGTACCTGTCACACGCTGCTCTAAAAATACTGCTTTCCAGTTTTTATAACGCAGAGCGGCTAAATCACCATCATCAGTGAAGTAAAAGATTTCTTCACGAGGGCCGGTATCTGCCTTGCCTGTTAAGTAAGGTAAGAAGTTGTAGCCATCAAGATGGTTTTTAAACTTTTTGCCATTGGCGCTATAGCCTTTAAGTAGCTTCTCTTTTACTTTGCTATCGCCTGCCGCTGCAGCGAAGGTAGGTAGCCAATCCATATGGTGCATAATCTCATTGGAAACGCTACCAGCTTCAATCTTACCTGGCCATCTCACCATCGCAGGAACACGGAATGCGCCTTCCCAGCTGGTATTTTTCTCACTTCTAAACGGAGTTAAACCCGCATCTGGCCATGTGTTCATGTGTGGGCCATTATCGGTTGAGTAAAATACGATCGTGTTATCTTTGATACCTAGCTTATCGACAGTTTTAAGCAGTTGACCAACATGGTTATCATGCTCAATCATACCGTCAGCATAATTACTGACGCCGCTTGCTCCACGAAGTTCAGGCTTAATATGGGTACGGAAATGCATTCGTGTTCCGTTCCACCATACAAAGAATGGTTTTTTCGATTTTACACTTTTTTCCATGAAGTCAATTGCCGCCGAAACGGTTTCATCATCAATGGTTTCCATTCTTTTTTTCGTTAATGGACCAGTATCTTCAATCTTGCCATCAGCTGATGATTTGATAACGCCTCGGGGTCCAAATTTCTTTAAGAATTCAGGATCTTTTGGGTAATCAACGTTTTCAGGTTCTTCTTCAGCATTAAGGTGATAAAGGTTTCCTAAAAATTCATCAAAACCATGGGCAGTAGGTAAGAACTCATCTTTGTCACCTAAATGGTTTTTACCAAATTGACCCGTGGCATAACCCATAGGCTTTAAGATTTCCGCTATGGTGGCATCTTCTGCTTGTAAGCCAATATCAGCGCCAGGCAAACCAACTTTACTTAATCCAGTACGGAACACGCTTTGACCTGTAATAAAGGTAGAACGGCCCGCAGTACAAGACTGTTCGCCATAATAATCAGTGAACATTAACCCTTCTTTGGCGATACTATCAATATTTGGCGTTTGATAACCCATCAAACCAAATGTATAAGCACTGACATTTGCTTGCCCAATGTCATCGCCCCATATGACGAGAATATTAGGTTTACTAGCAGCGGTAGCACTGGTTGATAGCATTCCTAATGTTATCGCAGCAGTGACTCCGAGGAGTTTTTTCATTCTTACCATTTTTATTTCCCTATATGATTGAAGAACAGTGTAGATTTTTTGAACACTAGTTATAAGTTAACAGCTAAATTAGCGATTAAACAAGTAACTACGAGATTGTTTACATAAAGATGAGGAAATATCAGTATATGCACTGATAGAAATTTTGCTTAATAATCCGGCAAATTAGTCAGACAAATAAATGATGAGGTGAATGGTTACTTTTTAAATGATAAAAGGGCAGTTCGGGATGGGTGAAATAGTAAAAATTAAAAACAAAAAAGCCACTCATTTGAGTGGCTATTCTGTATATGGTGCCGGCACCAAGAGTCGAACTCGGGACCTACTGATTACAAGTCAGTTG
>NZ_LKTL01000023.1:0-94713 GCF_001401775.1 Shewanella sp. P1-14-1
GGACATATGGACTCTCCTTGATTGAATGTTTGCACTTTCAATATGGCACATAGTGGCCATTTGGTAAGGGGAGTCCATATCATTCGTTAAGAGGGGGAATTGTAATGAGCATCGTTAATATTCTTACCACGATCTATGGAGTTATGTTACTTCCATCATTCTTTATCTTTGCAACAATGAATGCTATTCGAGATGAGAATTTTATTGGGGTTAATGCTTTTAAGATGCCATTCAATTTTGTTTACACAATGGCATTTCTGGCTTTACTTGTGCTAACAGCTTATTCTTTTTATCACCGATTCAAAAAGAAAACTAAGTTCCAGCTTGGAATAAATATATCAATTACAACATTTAGCATTTGCGGGATCATAATTCTTTTGGCTGCAATGCCGTGTTTTGTTGACTCAACAATAAGAGAAACATTAACTGATGTAGTTAAAAAATCTATGTTATGTACCAATTATTCGAATCGTACATATATCGGTGTTATACAATTTTCATTTATTGCGGGTGTATTATTGTTACTATCATCCGGTACAAAACGTGGCAGCTCTTAACAAGGGCAGGCAACGGAGGCTATACGATTCATCCTCACAATTTCACTCTTATTTCTAGCTGGTTGTGCCAACCTTAAATACTAGCCTGAAGATGGGCTCGTAAAAATAGAGGTTCAGAAATTAGTACCAGCTGAAGATTGTAGTGACAAAGGCATTCGTGCATATTCGATAAAAGGTTCTAGTAAACGTCATTTGCTAGACAAAGAGATATTTTATGTATCTCCCGGCAACTGGGAAATTGCTTACTAGCCAACCTATGAAGAATCACAAAATGGTATGTGTGAAGAAATGCAGAGGCTAATAACTCATGGAGAATACACTATTTATCATGAGTTTAAACAAGGCTTTAGTTACTTCATCTACCTAAACTAAGAACGTGAGGCAGGCATTAAGCAAAATGCCATATAACAACCTAATAAATAAGGACTAAAAACAGTTTGCTGTTTTTGCTCCTCAACATTTTAGCCAACAATTTTATGCCCATTATTAGGGCGTAAGCACAGGGAGTCAGATGAAGTTTTTAGGTATATTTATCTTTTTCATATTTAGCTCAAATGTTTTAGCAGGCACACCTGCAACTCTTTCATTTGAAGATGCTGAGAAAATGAGAGTATCAGTATCTAGATGGTACGATATACCTGAAAAAGAACGCACTCCACATAAAGAATATCTTTCATGTACACCGTTTGAAATATTGGTTCCTCTCATCGATCAAAAGCATCCTGATTTTACCAAGCTTATTTTCACCTTTGAATTAATTAAAAACGGTAAAGTATTTCTAAACGGTAATTTGTCAACTTCTCCGTTTAAAACGGAACCAACAGGTGTTGGTACAGGATGTCTTCCTTTGGATAGTGAGTATCAAATTAATATGACTTTCTCTTATAATCCAGAGTCAGGATTAACTATGTGTCCACCTGCATATACAATAAATAATTTTACAGCCTTTGTTAAAAGTGCTTATAACAAGCAATTAAACAGGGAGTAACTATATGAATCGCAATTTGGTAATGTTTGGAACTGCAATAATCTTTCTTTCAGGTTGTAGTTCATCTTTTAAACATAATGAATTCCAATCACCTGAAGTAAAATTAGATCAAAATAAGGGCGTTCTAATCTCAACACCAGAAAATGGTTGGTATGATGAAACTGAATATAGAAATTCTGGTCGAATGACTGCAAATGCAGTTAGAAGTGCCTTTTCTAAAAACACTTCTAAAGTAACTATTACAACTGACTGTAAAGGTAAGGACTGTTTAGAATCTATTGATACGAATGTATATGGATACTTTGTTCAACCTATTATTTTGCATTGGGAAGATAGGGCTACAGAATGGTCTGGAAAATCGGATAAAATCGAAATTCAAATTATTACTTACGATTCAAAGACCCAAAAAGAGATTGGAAATACAACGTACACAGGTAAAAGTAAGTGGTTAACATTCGGTGGAGATCATCCTCAGGATCTCCTTGAAGAACCAACCCATAAATACGTTGAAAGCTTGTATAAATAATTGCTAACAAGGCATTTAAACTCATTTCGGTCAAAAAATGAGTTAGCAATACTCCCTACACAAATCCCATACAATAAAAAAGGCGACCATTTGGTCGCCTTTTTGCTGTTCACTCAATACTAGGTTAAGTTACAACTTAACCTAACTTAACGCGTGCGTTACGGAACATACGCATCCATGGGCTGTCTTCTGCCCACTCGTCTGGGTGCCATGAGTTAGCAACGGTTCTGAATACACGCTCTGGATGCGGCATCATGATGGTTACTCGACCATCTGTTGTCGTTAGTGCAGTAATTGCATTTGGCGAACCATTCGGGTTTTGTGGGTATTGCGTTGCGATTTGACCGTTACCGTCAACATAACGCAGTGCCACTGTACCTGATGCTTCAGCTGCTGCTAATGCTTCAACAGATTTAAATTCAGCGCGACCTTCACCGTGTGATACGGCGATTGGCATGCGTGAACCTTCCATTCCTTCGAAGAAAATTGAAGGACTCTTTTGCACTTCAACCAAACTCGCACGGGCTTCAAAACGCTCTGAACGGTTACGGACAAAGTGTGGCCAATGCTCACTACCTGGAATGATTTCTTTCAGGTTAGATAACATCTGACAACCATTACAAACACCCAGCGCTAATGTCGCATCACGCTCAAAGAACTGAGAAAACTCACTGCGAGCACGCTCGTTAAATAAGATTGATTTAGCCCAGCCTTCACCAGCGCCCAGTACGTCACCGTATGAGAAACCACCACAAGCTACTAGACCTTGGAACTCTTCAAGACTAATGCGACCCGATAAGATGTCTGACATATGAACATCGCGGCTTTCAAAACCTGCGCGGTCAAATGCGGCTGCCATTTCAACGTGAGAGTTAACGCCTTGCTCACGAATAATCGCCATCTTAGGTGCTGCGCCTTTTAAGATATAAGGTGCTGCTACATCTTCACTTGGGTTAAAGCCTAATTTAACTGTTAGACCTGGGTCTTTAGCTTGCTGTTTAAGCTCAAATTCTTCTTTGGCGCATTCTGGGTTATCACGCATGGCTTGCATACGGTAAGTGGTTTCTGACCACATAGTACGAAGCGATACACGGGAATCACTGAATACTGCACGTTCACCGTCAACCACTGTGATGCTATCGTCTGTCGTTAATGTCGCAACGCTATGGCAATCAACGCCAGCAGCGGCAAATTGCGCTTTAATCGCTGCGCTATCTGCTTTAGCCACTTGGATAACCGCACCTAGTTCTTCGTTAAATAAACGTTCAAGGTCGTTACCTTTCAGTGCTGCTAAATCGATGTTTAGGCCAGTGTTACCAGCAAATGCCATTTCCACTAATGTGGTGAATAAGCCACCGTCACTGCGGTCATGGTAAGCCATCACTTTTTGCTCAGCGACTAATGGCTGAATAACTTCGAAGAATCCACGTAAGCTTGCAGCATCATCTAAATCTGGTGCAACATCACCCAGTTGGCTGAATACTTGTGCTAAACAAGAACCACCTAAACGGTTTTGACCTTTGGCTAAATCAACCAATAACAGCTCAGTTTCGCCTTTGTTTGTGCGAAGCTCTGGTGTAACAGTATGACGAATGTCTTTTACCACACCAAAAGCAGTGATAACTAACGACATTGGCGATGTGACTGTTTTGTCTTGACCTGCATCATTCCACGCAGTCTTCATCGACATTGAGTCTTTACCCACAGGGATAGTTAACTCAAGCTCTGGACAAAGTTCTTCACCGACAGCTTTTACTGCTTCATAAAGACCCGCATCTTCACCTGGGTGACCTGCTGCTGACATCCAGTTAGCTGACAATTTAATGTCTTTGAATGAGCCAATATCAGTACCAGCAATGTTTAAGATTGATTCTGCTACAGCCATACGCGCTGATGCGCCAAAATCAAGTAGTGCAAGCGGTGTACGCTCACCAATTGACATTGCTTCACCGGCGTAGCTGTCAAAGCTTGATGCAGTAACTGCACAATCGGCAACTGGAACCTGCCAAGGGCCAACCATTTGGTCACGGTTAACTAAACCTGTCACTGAACGGTCGCCAATGGTGATAAGGAATGATTTATCTGCAACTGTTGGTAAATGTAGGATACGAGAAACCGCATCTTTTACATTTATTTCTGCTTGATTAAGCGCTGGCGATTTAGCTTTAGCCGAGACCACATCACGGCTCATTTTAGGTGCTTTGCCTAATAGCACTTCAAGCGGTAAATCAATTGGCTTGTTATCAAAGTGGCTATCTTCAAGGGTTAAGTGCTGCTCTTCAGTCGCATCACCCACTACAGAAAATGGAGCACGTTCACGCTCACAAATCTGTCTGAAGGTTTCTAAGTTTTCAGGCGCAACAGATAACACATAACGCTCTTGAGATTCGTTACACCAAATCTCAAGTGGGCTCATGCCTGGCTCGTCTGAAGGCACGTTACGTAAATTAAACAATGCGCCACGATCAGCGTCATTCACAAGCTCAGGGAAGGCATTTGATAATCCGCCAGCGCCCACATCGTGAATAAATTGAATTGGGTTGTCATCACCCATTTGCCAGCAGCGGTCGATCACTTCCTGACAACGGCGTTCCATTTCTGGGTTTTCACGTTGCACTGAAGCAAAGTCTAAATCTTCACTAGATTGGCCTGATGCCATTGATGAAGCAGCACCACCACCTAAACCAATGTTCATTGCTGGGCCACCTAAAACAATAAGCTTAGCGCCTACGGTGATTTCGCCTTTTTGAACATGATCTTCACGAATGTTACCTAAACCACCAGCAAGCATAATTGGCTTGTGGTAACCACGAACTTCAACACCGTTGTGGCTTGATACTTCTTGCTCGTATGTACGGAAGTAACCCACAAGTGCTGGACGACCAAATTCGTTGTTAAAAGCAGCGCCACCTAATGGGCCTTCTGTCATAATTTCTAACGGAGTAACAATACGGCTAGGTTTGCCGTAATCGCCTTCCCATGGCTGTACAAAACCAGGGATTTTAAGGTTTGATACGCTAAAACCAGTTAAGCCCGCTTTAGGTTTTGAGCCACGACCTGTAGCGCCTTCATCACGGATTTCACCACCTGAACCTGTTGCCGCACCTGGGTATGGGCTGATGGCTGTTGGGTGGTTATGGGTTTCAACCTTCATCAAAATATGCATTGGCTCAGTGTGGTAATTGTACACACCGTCTTGATCTGGGAAGAAGCGCCCTGCCACACTGCCATTCATCACGGCTGCGTTATCTTTGTATGCTGATAACACGTTATCAGGTGTCACCTCAAAGGTGTTTTTAATCATTTTAAATAATGATTTTGGCTGAACTTCACCGTCAATAGTCCAGTCAGCATTGAAGATTTTATGACGACAATGCTCTGAGTTTGCTTGAGCAAACATCATTAATTCGATGTCGTTAGGGTTACGATTTAAACGTACGAAGTTATCGACTAAGTAATCAATTTCATCTTCTGCTAGGGCTAAACCTAGTTCTACGTTGGCAACTTCTAATGCACGGCGACCTTCAGCAAGAATATTAATACTCTTAAACGGTAGCGGCTCAGTGCGTTCAAATAACACTGATGCTGCGGCAAACTCAGGTAAAATCACTTCAACCATACGATCATGGATTAAGCCTTTTACTTGCTCAAGTTGTTCGGTAGTTAATGAGGTACCGGCAACGTAATAAGCTACACCACGTTCTAAGCGTTTTACTTTGCTTAAGCCACAGTTTTTAGCGATATCGGTTGCTTTAGATGACCAAGGAGAAATGGTGCCAGGACGAGGGGTAACAAAAAATAACGAACCTTCTGGCGCATGAGATTCGATAGCAGGCCCGTAAGTTAAAATCGTTTCAAGCTGCTGATACTCTTTATCATCAAGCTTGTCACTTAAATCGGCTAAATGGATATACTCAGCGTAAATTTGCTCAACAGGAAGGGCTGCGCTTTCGCAGGCCTCCATAAGCTTTTGAACTCTAAAAGCTGAAAGTGCTGGGGCTCCGCGAATGATCTCAATCACGTCAATTCACCTTATTGATTATATTGGTAGGGTAAGAATTGGCGCTATTATAGGGAATCAGACTATATAAATCACCTAAGAAGGCTTGCTAGAACAGTGTTTCCCGTTAACGAAAACAATCAAAAATAAACTGCTGAATATCGTGTTATTATTTCAGCAACAAATTATGATAATTTTATTTTTTTAAATTCGAATTTACTAATAAATTCAACCGTATATTTTAACAGTTACCACCAGCAGACTAGGTGAAATACAAAACTACTGCTACAGTATATTTATACCGTAAAGGTTAACGCTGTTATGTTAATTCAGGTTATGGACAATCTGATTAGCAAACCAGCATCGATATAGGCATAAAACTAGCCGCAATATCAGTGCAAGCAACACTTAATCTTGCCTAGCGATACGCAGCCATAACAAGACTATTTATCATTAACGGATTTAACAAAGAGGGATATGAGTAAACTCTTAACGATAGTCTCTATCATTTCAATCAACTTTTTACTCAGTGGGTGTCATCGTGCTGACATTACTATCACTGAATATGTTGAACAGATCCCGCAGCGTACCGTCTTAAAGGTAGGGACGCTTTACGGCTCACAAACTTACCTTAATTCAGACCAAGGTGAGAGTGGCTTTGATTATGAAATGGCCGCTAAGTTTGCTGAATATCTCAATGTTCCTCTTGAAATGGTGCCCTACCACAATCGTCAGCAGCTATTTGAAGCATTACGCCAAAATGACATTGATATTGTGGCCGCAGCGATCACAACGACTAACAATCGACGTGAGCAGTTTCTTCTCGGTCCCACATTATATGAAGTCAACCAAGTCTTAATATACAAGTCAGGGAACCTTAAACCACGAGACTTTAATGACCTACAAGGTGACATTAGCGTTATCTCAGAGTCTGCCGCTGTCGATACCTTAATTAAGTTAAAGCAATCCAACCCGAACTTGTCTTGGAAACAAATTGTTGATGGCGACAATGAAGAGCTATTTTCAATGGTCGCCTCAGGCGAAGTGCTTTATACCATTGCAGATTCCAACAGCTTACTGATCAACCAACGCTACTTACCTGAATTACGTGCAGGTATTGTCCTTGATGAGAAAACCCAAGTGGTGTGGTTACTGCCACCAGTTAACAGTGATTATTTACTGAGCTCATTACTGTCTTTTTGGCACATTCAAAAACGCAATGGCACCCTAGAGCACCTTAACGAAAAATACTTTGGCCACGTAAAGCGTTTTGACTATGTGGATACTCGTGCTTTTATTCGCGCTATCGACAATGTATTACCAGAGTATCAAGCGCTATTTGAAAAGCATGCTGGCGATTTAGATTGGCGTAAACTTGCTGCAACCGGTTATCAAGAGTCTCATTGGAACCCGCACGCCCGCTCTCCTACCGGTGTCCGTGGCATGATGATGTTAACCCAACCAACGGCAAGCTCTGTTGGTGTCGATAATCGACTTGATGCTGAACAAAGTATTCGAGGCGGCGCGATATACTTACAAAAAATGATCGATCGTTTGCCTGAGTCTATTCCTGATAGCCAGCGAATTTGGTTTGCACTTGCATCATATAATATTGGCTTAGGTCATGTTGAAGATGCACGTAAAATCACTCAAGGTATGGGGAAAGATCCCAGCGCATGGCGCGATGTAAAACAAGTTTTACCGTTATTGCAGCAGCGTAAGTATTACAAAAATACTCGTTATGGTTACGCCAGAGGCAACGAAGCTGCCCATTATGTTGATAATATCCGTCGTTATTACGACACCTTAGTTTGGGTTGATAATCAAAATAAAGAACAAGCGATGCTCGCAGAATCAAAAGCCAAAGAGGCAAGCGAGCAAGAATCGACTACCGAAGAGCAGCAAGATGATAAGCCTAACGAGCTCCTTAAATCATCGGCGCAATAAGCTCATGCACACGTCAAGAAGTGTCATTTAATAAAGCATTCATAATTACTTGGTATTAATAGTGTCAGGGCATGATACTGACGTTTGAGTGCCCTACTGAATGAGAACGCCTGACTCGCCATTAACGTTAAGCGACAGGGCTTTACTGATGCAATTAAAAGAAAGATTCAGGGGGTTATAAGACATTCGTTCTAATGTCTTCACTTATACCTTATGTTCTAATAGCTTATGTTTTAACACCTTAGGTTTTAACACATTAGGTTTTACTGCCTGAGACTTTAACGAATAACTTTTAACGAATAACTTTTAACGAATAGATTTTAAATAACAGATTTCAACAAGTTAACAGGTGAAATATGAAAAGAAATAATAACGCTCGCCGCCGTAATATCATTAAGCTAAAGCAGCGCAAAATGCTTAACCGTCAAAAACTATTCTTCGCCTTTTTGCAGCAACAAGTCTGATTGCGTTTTTAATTGTTTTTTTAACGCTTTTTTCTCTTCTCGGCGTCGCTTAAAAAACTGACTTAATTGGCTCGCGCATTCATCAGCTAATACGCCTGAATCCACGCTAAGTTGATGATTAAAGTGCGTGTCTTGTAGTAGGTTTATCACACTCCCCGCCGCGCCCGTTTTTAAATCTTTAGCACCAAAGACCACTCGTTCAATTCGGCTGTGGACCATCGCCCCTGCGCACATTGGGCATGGTTCTAAGGTAACGTACAACGTGGCGCCTAACATACGGTAGTTTTCAAGCACTTTGCCTGCCGCTCTTATGCACTGCATTTCAGCATGGGCACTTGGATCATGCTCAGTAATACTTAAATTAAATCCTGATGCAATAAGCACATCGTCTTTGACCAAGACAGCCCCAACAGGCACCTCACCTAATTCTTCAGCTTTAGTGGCCAGCGCTAAAGCCACTCGCATCCACTTTTCATCTTGAGCGGCACGTACCGCTAACTCTTCATCAGTTAATGGCTTGGCCTGACTCCTTTGCTGCTTTTGGCTGATATGGACTTTGTTTTCTAACGTCATGAGTGTCTCTTAGGCTTTGCTATGTTTAACTTACTGAATATAGCTTAATCATTAAATCATTTAGGGCCTGCTGATCTTTCAAGGTTATTTTTGCAGCGAATTGTTGACCATTTATACAAGACAGAGACTTTTTGGTGTAGTTATTCTACATAAAAAGTCGATAACGCCGTAAAAATGGTCAACAAACGCTGCCCAAAGGGTTCGACTAAAAGCGTTTTACTTTTTGTTGGATGAATCTTGCTTAGATGACTAGGCATCAATCCATCCGCCTCAATTAAAACACTTTCATTTCGAACAAAACTTAACCAGCAAAGAGCAACAGGCCCTAGTGAATGACAATACATCAAACTTCACTAGATTATACGGCAAACAGCAATAAATTTATCCCAATAAAAAAGGCGCCTAAGCGCCTTTTTTAATTAATGGAAACTTATTCCCATTCGATTGTCGCAGGTGGCTTACCCGAGATATCGTAAACCACACGTGAAATACCATCGATTTCATTAATGATTCGGTTCGATACACGACCTAAGAAGTCGTATGGTAAGTGTGCCCAATGCGCCGTCATAAAGTCGATAGTTTCAACTGCACGTAGTGAAACAACCCAGTCATATTTACGGCCATCACCCATAACACCTACAGAGCGTACTGGTAGGAATACAGTAAAGGCTTGGCTGACTTTATGGTAAAGATCTGCTTTATGCAGTTCTTCAATAAAGATAGCATCAGCTAAACGCAGTAAGTCACAGTACTCTTTTTTCACTTCACCAAGAACACGCACACCTAAACCCGGTCCAGGGAATGGGTGACGGTAAAGCATGTCGTATGGCAGACCTAGCTCTAAACCAATCTTACGGACTTCATCTTTAAATAATTCACGTAAAGGTTCTACTAAACCCAGCTCCATATCATCTGGTAGTCCGCCTACATTGTGATGAGACTTAATCACGTGGGCTTTACCGGTGGCGCTGCCTGCTGATTCAATAACGTCAGGGTAAATTGTGCCTTGCGCTAACCATTTAGCATTGACACATTTCTTTGATTCTTCATCGAAGATATCAACAAATACATGACCAATAATTTTACGTTTAGCTTCTGGATCAGCTTCACCAGCCATCGCGTCTAAGAATCGATTTTCAGCGTCAACATGGACAATGTTCAGTCCGAAGTGGTCACCAAACATTTCCATCACTTGATTAGCTTCGTTTAAACGTAGTAAGCCGTTATCCACGAACACACACGTTAATTTGTCACCAATGGCGCGATGTAGCAGCATAGCGACTACTGATGAATCAACACCACCAGATAAACCTAAGATAACTTCATCATCACCGATTTGTTTTTTCAAACGTTCAATTGCATCTTCGATAATTGAAGAAGGTTTCCAGTTGGCATCACAACCACAAATGTCTAATGCAAAGTGCTCAAGCATGCGCTTGCCTTGACGAGTATGGGTAACTTCTGGGTGAAATTGAACGCCGTAAAAACGCTTGTCTTCATTCGCCATTGCAGCATATGGACAGGTTTCTGTTTTAGCGACAGTAACAAAACCTTCTGGGATTTCAGAAACTTTATCGCCGTGACTCATCCATACATCAAGCAAAGGTTTGCCTTCAGCGCTAATCGCATCCTCAATGCTTTTAAATAACGCCGATTCAGTTTGAATTTCAACTTGTGCGTAGCCAAACTCACCTTCACCTACACCTTGAATCACTTTGCCGCCAAGCTGCTCAGACATGGTTTGCATGCCATAACAAATGCCTAAGACAGGCACGCCGGCATTAAATACATATTCAGAGGCACGTGGTGAGTTTTCTGCGGTCACACTTTCTGGACCACCTGCTAAGATGATGCCGTTTGGAGCAAATTCTTTAATTTGCTCCTCAGATACATCCCAAGCCCAAAGCTCACAATAAACACCGATTTCACGAATACGGCGGGCGATTAACTGCGTGTATTGCGATCCAAAATCTAGGATCAGGATTTTATGCTCATGAATGTTGCTCATGGGATACCTTATATCTGGGTTTACTTTTAAAAACAGTATTCTTCGTAGGTGTACTTCAACCCTGTCTCATTGTGTATTGTTAGTCACCACTGACGAGAAAAGGTTGAAAAAAAGCGGCATAACAATATGCCGCTTTATGATTTAAGAACCGCTACGATAATTCGGCGCTTCTTTACTGATCGTAACGTCATGAACATGAGACTCGCCCATACCCGCTGAAGTAATTTTTACGAATTCAGCTTTTTCATTTAATTCTTTAATGGTGGCGCAACCCGTCAGACCCATACAAGAACGTAAACCGCCCATGTGTTGGTGAATGATTTCTTTTAACTTACCTTTATAAGCAACACGCCCTTCAATACCTTCAGGTACTAATTTGTCAGCAGCGTTATCGCTTTGGAAGTAACGATCAGAAGACCCTTGAGTTTGCGTCATCGCACCTAATGAGCCCATACCACGGTATGACTTATAAGCACGGCCATTGTATAGCTCTGTTTCACCCGGTGCTTCTTCAGTACCCGCAAACATTGAACCTGCCATGATGCATGATGCACCAGCAGCTAAGGCTTTAGCTAAGTCACCCGAGAAACGAATGCCGCCATCAGCAATAACTGGGATATCTAAATGTTTAACCGCTGCTGCAGCGTCAGATACCGCTGTAATTTGTGGCACACCCACACCAGTAACGATACGAGTGGTACAAATAGAACCTGGGCCAATACCCACTTTAACGGCATCAACACCAGCGTCTACTAAGGCTAAAGCGCCTTCAGCAGTGGCAACGTTACCACCTACGATTTGTAAATCAGGGAATGAGGCACGAGTATCACGAATACGTTGCAGCACACCTTCAGAGTGACCATGAGATGAATCAATCAGCAATACGTCAACACCCGCTTTAACGAGCGCAGCAATACGCTCTTCGTTGCCAGCACCTGCGCCAACAGCTGCACCAACACGTAAACGACCTAATTCGTCTTTACATGCATTAGGTTTACGCTCTGCTTTTTGGAAATCTTTAACCGTGATTAAGCCTTTTAGCTTAAAGTTATCGTCAACCACTAATACTTTTTCAACGCGGTGTGAATGCATTAGTGTTTGCACTTCATCTAACTTAGTCCCTTCAAGCACAGTCACTAGACGATCTTTCGGCGTCATAACTTGCTCTACAGTACGGCTCCAGTCAGTAATGAAGCGAACGTCACGGCCAGTAATAATACCCACAAGCTCATTAGCATCGTTAATCACTGGATAACCAGCAAAGCCATTGCGTTCAGTTAATTCTTTTAACTCAGCAAGTGTGGTGCTTGGCGTGACGGTTACAGGTTGTTGAACGATACCCGCTTCGTAAATTTTAACTTTACGAACTTCTTCAGCTTGTTGTTCAATCGTCATATTTTTATGAATAAAACCTAAACCACCTTCTTGCGCCATAGCGATCGCTAAGCGAGCTTCAGTGACCGTATCCATTGCAGCAGAAACGATTGGGGTGTTTAATTCAATTTTTTTAGTCAGACGAGTTTTTAGAACAGCGGTATTTGGGAGGACGGTTGAGTGAGCAGGCACAAGTAGTACATCATCAAATGTTAGTGCGTCATTTCTTAATCTTAACATGCAACATCTCCCAGAAAGTGTAGGGTTTGGAAAGGGTAAATATTGCGGCGGGATTATACCTTGCATATTTAGGTTGGTAAATGGAAAATAGTTAAAAAATACTCTTAGTCGGTTGAATTTGATGAAAAGCTCGAAAAATAATGTTTACACGGTTTCCCGTTTAAACGGCGAAGTCCGCCAGCTGCTTGAAGGTGAGCTAGGTAAGGTGTGGCTTGAGGCCGAAATCTCGAACTTTGTTTCCCCAAATTCAGGTCATTGGTATATGACATTAAAAGACAGTCGTTCACAAATTCGCTGTGCGATGTTTAAAGGTCGTAATCAAACCGTGCCATTTAAACCTGTTAATGGCCAACAAGTATTAGTTAAAGGTTCTATCAGTGTTTATGAACCTCGTGGCGACTATCAATTACTTTTAGAGTCAATGCTGCCAGCTGGAGATGGATTACTTGCACAGCAATATGAAGCGCTTAAGCTTAAATTAGCTGCCGAAGGCTTATTTGCAACAGAAACCAAGCGACCATTACCGCAAAATATTCAACGAATTGGTGTTATTACCTCTGCCACTGGTGCTGCGGTTAGAGATGTGGTTAAAGTGCTTTCTACTCGCGACCCGTCAATTGAAGTGGTCGTTTACCCAACCCAAGTACAAGGCGCGACTGCAGCGAAACAAATCATCAAGGCAATCTCCACGGCCAATAGACGTTTAGAGGTCGACATTTTATTGCTTACCCGCGGTGGTGGCTCTTTAGAAGATTTATGGTGCTTTAACGATGAAGACTTAGCCCATGCTATTTATAATAGCGCCCTGCCCGTTGTCAGTGCGGTAGGTCATGAAATTGATACCACTATCAGTGATTATGTCGCAGATGTAAGAGCTCCGACGCCTTCTGCTGGCGCAGAGTTATTATCAGATGATAAAGGTAATAAGACCCAAAAGCTTAACTTGACCTTTTCACGGTTACGACAATCAATGCGTCATTACTTATTACATCAAAGTACGCAACTCAGTGAATTAAGCCACCAGCTACAACGTGAAGATCCTAAAAGGCAGCTACAACAACTTGAGCAGCGCTTTGATGAAATGCAGATAAAGCTTGAATCAGCCCTGCGTCATAAGCTTGCTAATGCAACATTAGCTCAGCAACAACTTAAGAGTCGACTGCAACAGCGATCACCCGCTCATAAGCTAACCTTAGAGCAAAACAAAGTGGGTTATCTCACCAATCGTTTAAAAGAAGCAATGAAAGCAAGGCTAGTAAATGCCAATCAGCAAGTGAATTACAGTGCGCATCAACTAGAAACCGTTAGCCCATTAGCGACATTAAGCCGTGGTTACAGTATTACCCGTGATGGTAAAGGCAATATTTTACAAAATGCCCAACAGGTAAAAGCGGGTGAAACACTGACAACCAAGCTGCATCAAGGTGAAATTAAATCAGTGGTGGTGTAATTGGCCCCAAACGGCCAATGATAGAAATCACTGATAACAAAATCCCGCATTAAGCGGGATTTTGTTATTTGGTTTATGACTTTCCATCGTTGCAAATTTAATCAGCATTGTTATTTAATCGCTTTGTTGGTAACACTGTTCGCTGTACACCTAACAACAAGAATATGAGTAACGAAGTCCACGCCATACTGCCGCCACTGACATGCACCTCTGTTTCAATCACTTCAACGTATTCTTCCTCATAAACCGCATCTCTATCACTACTTTCTAATGGTAATGCATATAATCCATCAGACTCTTCACTACTTAATGTCGCCACAATGTCCTCGTACCCGAGTTCATATAAATCAATCAACACATCGTAATAATCAGTTTTATAACCTTGAGCTAATGTCGTTAATACTTCGTAATCGTCATCGGTAGCATCGCCATAAATAGTAAACACATCGGTAGAATAATAATGCTCCCAAGGGCCTCCATTACGACTTAAATAAAGTTCGGCATAAACATTAGCTGCCTCTCCTTGAGTAAAACCATAAACATCGGCATCAAAGGTCACGCTAAACGTTTGGTAAAAACCATCTTCATCTAAATCATCAAATAAACGGCTATAAGCGGCATAAATTTCAAAATCTCGATAACCGACAATAGCCTGCTGATTTACCTGAGCCTTTTGTACTTTACTTAGCCCTGTGCCATTCGATAAGCTTTGCGCAGCAGGCGAACCTTGTTGCACTTTTGCAGACATGACACCACTTGCCCGAAGCGCTATGACCTCACTGCGGCTCAGTTTCTCTGCATGATTTTTTCCTGCGGACTCACCAGCTTGTCGCTGTTGCTTCTCTTTTAACACAAGTTCATTCAGGGTACTTTTTTGTTGTTCAGTCAATACGCCATGTTGAGCCTTAAACGGATCCCCCTGCTCAATGCTTGAGAGTTGACGCCCCTCACTGACAATTATGCTTTGCTGTAAAGTACTTGCCATTACTGACATCGAAGCAACGCCCATCACTAGCATCAAAAAACGACTTATTGAGCTTATAGCGAACAATCTAATACGTCTTAAACATGGGTATTGTCTATTCATGTGTGTTCCCTCTTAATTGATATCACAGCCATCAATGGGTGATTGAATCACCGTGATTCCGTATCGTTAATGAGGGTTATTTAAGAACAATGAAAATGAATGCAAGCTGAACAGTGGAAGTAGAATATTGACAACAAGTTCTAGTTAACCATCAGAAATTGGTGATTAAATACAATTAAACGACCATTCATCTTACATTCATATTCGCCGCGCAATACTTCATTTTCACAAAGGGAATGCAACTTCATACATAGCAGATGTTTCTATATTGAAAGGGATCTTTTACACTGATGACTGATTTCAAAGATAAATATTGAATTGGATTTGGCAATGAGCAAAGTAACAATGAAATTAAGCATACCTGTGTTAACGCTAATGTTGAGCTTTCTCAATATTGGATTAACCCAAGCTGCGCCTATTTCAGCTGTTTCTTCTATCGCATGGGGACAATCAACTCATCATGCTTCTCATCAAACACCGAACCAAAATAAACGAAATCAACCTAAGAAATTAGCAATCAACAGTTCACAGCAAGCGGCACAAGTTGCTAAAAGGCAATACGCTGCCAAAGTGCTTTCTGTTCAGTCAACATCAGTGAATGGTTCTCCTGGCTATCGAGTCAAACTGCTTTCTAATAAAGGCATGGTGTTTTACGCCACCGTGAATGCACGTACCGGTTCAGTTTCGAGGAATTAACCATGAGAATATTGTTAGTTGAAGATGATTTAGGCTTGCAAAGAAACCTAACCGAGCATTTACAAGCCGCAAATTACAGTGTCGATATATCATCGGATGGTGAAGATGGCTTGTTTCAAGCAACAGAATATCCCTACGATGCTGCTATTATTGATGTGGGTTTACCTAAGATTGATGGATTGAGTTTGATTACTCAGTTACGCAATCAACAAATTGATTACCCTATTTTGATCCTCACCGCCCGAGATGGTTGGCAAGATAAGGTCCTAGGGTTAGATTCTGGCGCCGATGATTATCTCACCAAGCCGTTTCAGCCAGAAGAGTTGGTTGCTCGCTTGAATGCGCTTATTCGCCGCTCAGTCGGTCAGGCAAGTCCTATTGTTTCTAATGGTCCATTTAATTTAAATACACGCACGCTTGAACTAACCCATAATCAAGAGTCAATTATTCTCAGTAGCTCTGAATTTAAATTATTCGAATATTTCATGTTGCATCAAGGTGAAGTGATTTCTAAACCAACTTTGATAGAGCATATTTATGATCAAGATTTTGATTTAGACTCAAATGTCATTGAAGTTTTTATTCGCCGTTTACGAAAAAAGCTCGACCCTAACAGTGAATATAAATTGATTGAAACCTTGCGTGGCCAAGGCTATCGCTTACGCGCGTTAAGTTAATCTTATGCACACTAAAATGACGAGGTTTATCGCAAATCAATTATCTAAGTTGACTCATTTAGTGCAGCTTAAGAACAAGTCATTTTCGTTAAAATCTGCCCAGCTAGATTCGCTTAAGTTAAGGCTAATGCTTAGCGGGTTATTGCTAATTGTGGTGTTATTGCCATTAATTGGTGTGACAGTTAATAGCGCTTTTCAGCATCAAATAACGCAATCAATTAACCAACAATTACGTGCTTATGTTTACTCTGTGTTAGCTGTAGCAGAAGTGAAAGACGATAGCGTAGTCATGCCTAATTATTTACTCGAAAATCAATTTAATGTGATCGGCTCAGGTCTATATGCTCTTATTACTACTGATAATCAAATGGTGTGGCAGTCAGAGTCTTTCTTTGGGTTAAGCCTCCCAACGCCAGCTAAAACAGAACTCGCGCTGCCTACTCCACCTATGGGGGAAGGAAAGCTGACTCAAGTAAGCTTTGATGACTTGGCAGGCAATGGCGATAACAATCATGTGGTTTATAGTTTCAGTGTCAGTTTTGAAACACCCAACGCGCCGCTACCTATTACAGTCCATATCATTAAGGACGATGCTGATTATCAAAAACAGATCAGAGAATTTAGCGCTACATTGTGGACTTGGCTGATTATTTTGATGCTTGTATTAGTGCTAATCCAAGCAATTTGGCTATTCTGGACGTTAAAACCCTTAAATCAATTTACGCGTGAGCTCGCCTTGGTAGATCAAGGTCAGCAAACTCGACTGAACTCTAACTACCCAGCTGAACTAAATGCAGTCGCAAAACAGCTCAATGTTTTACTCAGCACTGAACAACAGCAACGTCAGCGATATCGAAATGCACTAGCCGATTTAGCCCACAGCTTAAAAACCCCATTAGCAGTATTGCAAAGCCAAAGCGATTTAAGTGAAGACTCTAAAGAGCAAGCAAGCAACATTAACAACATCATCAGTTATCAGCTAAATAAAGCAAAAATGTCAGCCAATACGGCATGGCATTTAGGGGTAAGTATTGATGAAGTCGCAGGGAAGCTGATTAGAACATTGTCGAAAATTCATCAACACTCATCATTAGATATTGATTATCAATCACAAGCTGGGTTGATATTTAAAGGTGATGAAACGGATCTAAGCGAAATGTTAGGTAATTTACTCGATAACGCCTGCAAAGCTGCGAAGTCTCAAGTGTGCTTGTCAGTAACGCAATCGGAGTCATGTTTATCTTTTATTATTGAAGATGATGGTAAAGGCTTAACGGAGCAACAAAAAGAGACCATCTTTGAACGTGGTATGCGTGCTGATACTTACCATCAAGGTCATGGCATTGGACTTGCCATTGTGAAAGATTTAGTCACGAGCTATGAAGGTACACTCACTGTCAGTGAGTCCGCTGAATATGGCGGCGCTAAATTTATGCTCAGTTTTGCTCGCTGATATTATTGGGTAGCTAACCTGCTGCTAGACTTTTGCTAAGGATTGCTAACCTATTATCATAAATGGCTAGCGTATTGCTAAAAACTGCCGCTAATGCTTTCTTCTAAAAACTCGTTTTACTCAACCTCGTTGCTGTTACTGCCGCTATGTTTTACTGCATATAGTGCTTTTAATTATGTGTTGCTCATCCTTGTGGTCACTTTTCTATTAATTTCTACGCTCATAATGGCCGCTTTCATCTTACGTTCATTTTCACTTGGTTAAGCTAGTTCTATCATTCGCAAAGTATCGATATTCGATATCTGGAGATTTTATGAGACGACTGCATTTTCCACATAAGCTACTCAAGGCTGGCCTTATCAGTCTGAGCTTGCTGGTGCCTTTCTCGGTCATCGCCTCTGACAATAATGACACGCAGTATCAACAAACTCTGCCATCTGAAGCTGAATTGGCGCAAATGCTCGCGCCAATAGCGCTTTATCCTGATAGTTTACTGACGCATATTTTAATTGCATCGACATACCCGCTAGAAGTTGTACAAGCTCGTCGCTGGGAGGAACAACACAAGCATTTATCAAGCGAGCAGAAGATGCAGCAAGCTGAATCACAGTCATGGGATCCAAGCGTGACCGCATTAGTGGCCTTTCCTACAGTACTTGAAAAGCTCAATGAAGACTTAGCCTGGACTCAACATTTAGGGGAAACATTTTTACAAGATGAAGCAAGTGTTCTTGCAAGTATTCAAACACTAAGACAACAAGCAGATGATGCAGATAGCTTCGATAATATGGATAACATGACCGTTACCCGTGTTGAAAAACAAATCATTATTGAACCGGCAAAACCTGAAGTCATTTACGTGCCCGTTTATGACCCAAGAATTGTATACGGTCACTGGCGCTGGCATGCTTACCCACCAGTCTATTGGCATTACCCCGCTTACGCCTACTATCGACCACATCGTCCGATATATTGGGGGCCGAGTGTTTACATCAACTTTAATTATTTCTTTGGCGCTGTCCACTGGTCACATCATCGAGTTGTCGTGGTTAATCACCGTCACACCCGTTATTACCGCAAGCCACATAAAATAGCTTATAGCAGCGGCTCAAAGCGTTGGAAGCATAATCCGACTCATAGACGAGGTGTTGCGTATAAGTCGCCGAAAGTCAGTCACCGTTACGATAAGCTACGTCATAACAAGGTCAAGGTGGCTCATCATTCAACTAAGCATGGCATCAAAAGCAGCCAGCTTAATAAATCACATTATGCCAAGCAGTCGCAGCAGCAAAGAATCAATAAAGCGCTGAAGCACAATAAGTCTCATGCTGTCAGTAAATCGGTTAAATCCGATAAAGCATACAAGGCAACAACGGCGAATAAAGCGGCGCATTTGAACAAAAGCACACATGTGAACAAAAGCGCCCATGGAAATAAAAATACCCATAAGTCGACAGCCTATAAAAGCCCGTCGAACGTGAAAGCATCAAGCCATCAAAATAAGGTGAAATCACATCAAATGAAAAGTGCAGCGAGCTCAAAACAGTACGCTTCGAATCGTACAAGTGCTACCCGTTCAAATCATAATAAGACGATGACCCAATCAAGAAGTTCATCTTATAAAGCGTCAACTCAAAGGATGTCGTCTCAAAGAAGTACTGCTCAACGAAGTCATCGTACAAGTGCACCTAAACAAAAAGTACGTTAAATAGTGAGCTATAAATTTATGCCATAAAAAAAGCCTGAACATCATTCAGGCTTTTTATTGGCAATAAATACCGTTTAATACTACTTTTTACGGCTGTTAATATGGCTCATAGCGCGTTTACGTCGACGCTCTTGGCTAATGGTTAGCTTTTCGTTCTTACCTTGGAACGGGTTCGCACCTTCTTGGAAACGAATTTGAATCGGCGTACCAATCACTTTTAATGAACGACGGAAGTAATTCATCATATAGCGTTTGTATGAATCCGGTAATTTGCTCACTTGGTTACCATGCACCACGACGATTGGCGGGTTATATCCACCTGCGTGAGCATATTTCAATTTAACACGGCGACCATGCACTAACGGTGGCTGATGATCATCTTGTGACATTTGCATAATACGTGTCAGCATTGAAGTACTCACACGACGAGTCGCACTGTCGTAAGCTTCTTCAATAGACTCATATAAATGGCCAACGCCTGTTCCATGAAGTGCTGAAATAAAATGAATACGGGCAAAATCAATAAAGCCTAAGCGGCGATCAAGTTCGCTTTTAACACTTTCTTTAAAGTCTTGGTCAAGGCCATCCCATTTATTCACTGCTAATACAATTGCACGCCCTGCGTTTAACGCAAAACCTAATAGACCAAGATCTTGCTCTGTAATACCGTCTTGCGCATCGATAACAAGCAGAACAACGTTTGAATCCTCAACCGCTTTCAGGGTTTTAATAACAGAGAATTTTTCGATTGTCTCATGCACTTTGCTACGGCGGCGAACACCTGCAGTATCAATCAACACGTACTCACGACCTTCACGTTCCATAGGAATATAAATACTGTCACGAGTCGTACCGGGTGCATCATAAACAACAACACGTTCTTCACCTAAAATACGGTTAGTCAGCGTTGATTTACCTACATTGGGTTTACCGATAATAGCCAATTTGATTGGCAAACTTTGCAAGCGCTCTTGCTCAGCTTCAGCTTCTTCTTCGGTATACTCACGAACTTCTTCGTCTTGCTCGTCTGTTTCTTCACGCTTGATACCCATCGCTTCCGCATACGGTGCTAGTGAGTATTCAATCATGTTTGTGACACCACGACCTTGAGCCGCTGCCATTTGGTAAACTTCACCTAAACCCAGTGACCAAAATTCAGCACAAGCAGAATCAGCATCAATACCGTCAACTTTGTTTGCAACAACGAAAGTCGTTTTATCACGGCTTCGTAAATGTTCAGCAATGGCTAAATCCGCTGCTGTTAAGCCGGCACGAGCATCCGTTAAAAACAGTACAACATCAGCTTCTTCAATCGCCGCTAGCGACTGTTCAGCCATTTTGGTTTCGATCCCTTCTTCAGTGCCATCGATACCGCCAGTATCAACCACAATAAATTCGTAACCAGATAAAAAAGCACGACCATATTTACGGTCACGAGTTAAACCTGGAAAATCGGCGACAAGCGCATCTCTTGTGCGAGTAAGACGGTTAAATAAAGTTGACTTACCAACATTAGGTCGCCCGACAAGGGCCACTACAGGGATCATGATTTTGCCTCTAAAAACTTTTAAATAAAAAGCCCCCGGAACACACTTCCAGGGGCTCTAATAGGGTTTCTGGTTTAATTATGGCAGAACAACAGTCGCTAGCTTTCCGCTACGACCTTGTACATATACCTTGTCTCCAACCACAACCGGTTGTGAGAATAAACCATCACTATCAACCTCAACTCGCCCAGCTACTTCGCCAGTGTTGCGGTCGATAAAGTGTAGATAACCTTCAAAGTCACCTACAACAATATAAGAACCAATAACGGCAGGAGATGTTAAGCTACGGTTTGTTAACGTAGTATTACTCCAAAGCTCTAAACCATTTCGTCTGTCTACTGAATAGATACGACTATGGTCATCAACTAAGTATAGTCCAACACCTGCATAGGCCAATTCATTAAAGCTTGAATACTTACGTGTCCAAACAACACGACCCGTTCTCAGCTCCATTGACACTAAGTTACCATTGTAACTTACCGCGTATAAATTATCGCCCAAAATTAACGGTGTCATGTCCACATCGGCCATACGAGTAAACTCGTTACCACCGGTTGGATTATATACCGCTTGTTCCCAAGCAACTTGACCGTTATTTTTTACTACTACCGCTATTTTACCATCAGCAGTACCAAGGAAGAAACCACCAGAATCATATGCTGGAGCACCTGTTCCACGAAGGGTCAAGTTAGGTAGTTGCATTTCATGACTCCATAACTTGGTGCCATCTGCAATTGAAAAAGACTCCAGGTTACCATCACTGGTATGCACTGCGACTGAATCTTCCGATACCGTAGGAACTGACAATAACTCACCACTTGCGATAGCGCTCCACTGGGTTTCACCCGTTTTTGCATCTAAAGCAACTAATAAGCCTGACTCACCACCCACAAATACTTTGTTACGGCCAACGGTTACACCCGCTGCGATACGCGCTTCTTTTGTTTTAGCCAGCGCAGTATCTTTAAATTCTGACGCTAAATCTTTACGCCAAGCTACTTCACCAGTTTCTTCATTATAAGCAACAACTGTCCCATTACGATCAGCGGCATACACGTGACCATAAAAAATAGCTGGTTTTAACTGCGAGTAGTAATCGCCTACACCATTGCCAACGTTTACTTCCCAGTTCACTTCAGGAAAGACAGTGGCTTGAATTTCTGTAAGTTCTGTTACGACTTCTTCTTCGGTATCACTTGAAGAGCAAGCCGATAGCATTGCGACACTTAATCCAGCAGCAAGCAAGGTTTTGCATAAAGACTTCATTCGGCTAATTCCTTATGCCTTGTTTAAATTGTCTAGCTTCATTTGTAGCGCTGGGCTTGCTAATGCACCGCCATTATCAATTGCAGCTTGATAAGCAACTCGTGCTTTATCCATATCGCCTTGACGCACTAAAAAGTCACCTTTTAATTCATCACGCTGTGCATTAAATGCTTCATCTGTCACTTGATCTAATGTTGCAAGTGCAGTGCCTAAGTTACCTTGCTCAGCTTGAACTCGTGATAAACGAATTGTTGCTAGTGACGCTAAAGAAGCACCTGGATTTGAAGCAATAATTTTTGTAAAAGCAGTTTCTGCTTTATCTAAATCACCCGCTTCAACAGCTGCTTTTGCCGCCATTAACTCTAGCAACGCTTGGTAACCTTGTTGATCGTGTTGTTGACCAAACTCGCTCACTGCAGCCATTACCGCTGCACTATCAGCTGAATTAGCACTGATACTTTGGAATGCTTCAGAAGCGGCTTCTGCATTTTCTAATTTGACGTCAGAATAATAGTTCCAACCGTATAATCCACCCAGACCTACTACAGCGCCAACAATGATTGAGCTGCCGTAATCTTTCCAGAACTGCTTAATAGCATCGACTTGTTGTTCTTCTGTGCTATAAATTTCCACGCGCACTTCCCCTTTCTATTCAGTTCTGTTTTATATCAGCGTCACGCTGACATTAAAATAATGATTTAATCGTGGTCGCCAAATCAGCTCGGGCAACCAAAAGTTGTTCGTTTTTATTTCTCAATGGTTTAACGGCGACTTGCTGGTTAGCAATTTCATCTTCACCAATGATAAGTGCGTATTCAGCGCCACTTCTATCTGCACGTTTCATCTGCTTTTTGAAGTTACCGCCACCACAATGAGTCATGACTTTAAGCGTTGGCAGGTTTTGACGCAACTCTTGAGCAATTTTAATTGCTTCAACAACACACTTTTCACCCATTGCTGTGACATAAACATCAACAACAGGTGCCACATCTTTATCAAGCTCTAGCGTTTGCAGTAGTAATACAATGCGCTCAAGGCCCATTGCAAAACCAACAGCAGGCGTATCTTTACCGCCTAACTGACCCACTAAGCCATCATAACGGCCACCAGCAAGAACAGTACCTTGCGAGCCTAAGCTGTCTGTTACCCACTCAAAAACCGTACGATTATAGTAATCTAATCCACGAACAAGACGAGGGTTAACTGTGTATTCGATGCCAACCGCGTCTAAGAGTTCACATAAGGTTGAAAAATGTGTTTTTGATTCTTCACCTAAGTAATCCATCAGTGCTGGTGCATCAGTTAAAATAGCCTGAACCTGCGGTGATTTAGAATCTAATACTCGTAATGGGTTTGAGTACATGCGACGCTTAGAATCTTCATCTAATTGTTCTTTGTGTTGCTCTAAAAATGCAATTAGCGCATCACGATAAGCAGCACGTTCCGCTGTATCACCAAGTGTATTCAGCTCCAGTTTTACGTGTTCTTTAATACCAAACGAATCCCAAAGGCGTGCAGATAACATTAATACTTCAGCATCAACATCAGCACTTGGAATACCATACACTTCTACACCAAACTGGTGGAATTGACGGTAGCGGCCTTTTTGAGGGCGCTCATGGCGGAACATGGGACCCATGTACCATAAACGTTGCTCTTGGTTATACAGTAAACCATGCTCATTACCAGCACGAACAGTAGACGCTGTACCTTCTGGACGCAGCGTTAAGCTGTCTTCATTGCGGTCAGCAAAAGTGTACATCTCTTTTTCAACAATATCGGTGACTTCACCAATTGAACGTTTAAAAAGGTCAGTAGACTCAACAATTGGAGTTCGAATTTCGCTGTAACCATAAGCACTAACCGTTGAGCGGATAACCGACTCGACTTGTTGCCATAATGGGCTTTGCGTTGGCAGAATGTCATTCATTCCGCGGATTGCTTGGATCTGTTTTGCCACGTTGATTCGCCTACTTACTTGCTCTATTAGATCGATTAATAATCGATGACCGAGAGCCTTAATTTATTTTCACGCCTTACACAAAAAAACACCTACCATCGCTGGTAAGGTGTATTTTTCATGTAAAGCAAACTTATTCTGTTGCGTCTTTGATATCGATTCGATTTTGCATCATCGCCGCTTTTGCACGGATTTTGGCTTCTAATGAATCCACCAAATTATTGTTATCAAAACGCTCTTTTTGACGTTTACCATCGTCATAGTAACCACTTTTACCATGGCTACCTGTTAGCCCAATATCTGATACTAATGCTTCGCCTGGGCCATTAACCACACAACCAATAATAGAAACATCCATGGCAGTGGTAATGTCTTCTAAACGCATTTCAAGTGCATTAACAGTATTGATCACATCAAACTCCTGACGAGAGCATGAAGGACAAGCAATAAAGTTAATACCACGACTGCGAATACGTAGCGACTTTAAGATATCAAAACCGACTTTGATTTCTTCAACGGGATCGGCTGCCAATGAAATACGCAAGGTATCACCAATACCTTCAGCTAATAGCATTCCTAAACCAACAGCTGATTTAACTGAGCCTGCACGAGCGCCGCCAGCTTCAGTAATACCTAAGTGCAAAGGCTGTTTGATTTGCTTAGCCAATAAGCGGTATGACTCAACCGCTAAAAAGACATCCGATGCTTTAACACTTACTTTAAACTGGTCAAAGTTAAGGCGGTCTAAAATATCCACGTGTCGCATTGCTGATTCCAGCAGTGCTTCTGGTGTTGGCTCATGGTATTTATCCATTAAATCTTTTTCTAATGAACCACCATTAACACCAATTCGAATTGGAATATTTTTATCACGAGCGCATTCAACAACGTTGCGAATACGTTCTTCGTTGCCAATATTTCCTGGGTTAATACGTAAACAATCAACACCGTATTCTGCGACTTTGAGTGCAATACGATAGTCAAAGTGAATATCTGCCACCAAAGGCACGTTAACACTTTGCTTGATCACTTTGAATGCTTCAGCTGCATCCATAGTTGGCACAGAAACACGCACAATATCTGCACCGACTTTTTCAAGAGCGCGAATTTGTGCAACTGTAGCTTCGACATCAGTCGTTTTAGTATTCGTCATCGACTGAACTGCAATAGGTGCGCCATCACCGATAGGGACATCGCCGACATAAATGCGGCTCGAAGGACGACGGATGATTGGAGATTCGTTATACATAATCTGTTGCTCTACTGCTTATCTAATTACAATCAAGGTTACACTTTCGGCAAGGTTAATCGCGCTACACTGCCTTCTGAAAAGTCAGCTAAACTGACATTTTCACCATTAAATTGAAGGGTCACAACTTGTGGAGCCCCTAAGATCAATTTGAACGGAGCAACGCCTTGTGCTTCAACCACTCTATCAACACCTTTGACACCATCAACAATGGTTTTGCCTGTTGCGTCAACGATATTCACCCAACAATCAGCACTAAAGCTCATAGAAATAGCATCTTGTGCAGCAACATTATCAGCAACCAAAGCGGATGCTGATTGTAACGCAGGCTCGACCACATTTTGTTGCGCATTATCAAGCATTACAACATCAGTACTCGCTGGCTCTACAGGTTGAACTGATGATGCCGGCAAATCTGAGTTGTTGCTTTGTTCATTTTGCAGGGCAGTCTGTTCATTTAACTGATCCGCTGGCTCTACATACGCCATGTTAGGGTCGATTTCTGGCTCTAATAAATCTTCTGTTTGACTAACAACATTTGCAGCTGCAACTTCTTCTACGGTAGGTTTGGATAAATCTATCCCACTTAACATAGAGTCTTTTTGCACCCACCACACTACTAGCAGCGCTAACAAGGCAAGGACAATTAAATATGTCACTATTGTTAAGCGGCTATCACGGGCTTCACGTGTGGTTTTGCGAGAAAAACTCTGCATTGCTGCAGTTTCATCTGGCAATTGTTGCGCTAAACATTGATGTACTGCATCTACATCTGCTTCGATGTATTTGGCATAGTTTTTCGCATATCCACGTGCATAGGTTGCTGAAGCAATATTATCAAATTTATCATTCTCAATATCTTCGATGATGCCAGGACGTAAATGTAATTGGGTCGCAACCGCTTCAATCGATAACCCTTTTTTCTCTCGAGCTGTACGCAGCAACATACCAGCAGTAGATACTGCTTCAAGTATATCTGCCTGTTCAGCGTCACTCCCATTGGTTTGGGATGTTTGATTGTTATTTGTCATTAATGCAAAGTAGCCCTGTATTCTTTCGCTTGTTCTGATGTCGGGTATTTGGCAATTAAGGTAATACCATAGCGTTTAACCGCATCCTCATCTGCTAACTCGCGCGATATTTTTATTCCTAAAGCTAAACTTTCAGGCGTTTGCTCTGCCACTCGATGAAGACGGCTTAAGTTGAATTTAGCGCTATCGTAGTCATTCTCTAAAATAGCTAAATCAATTAACTCCATTAAAGTAGACTTTCTTCTTGGGTCATAACGTAATGCATTTTCAAAGTACTGCTTCGCCTTTTCAGGCTCACCTGCTGATAAACTGCACACGCCAAGGTTTTCATAACTTGACGCAGTACGTGTGTATTCTTTTGCATTAATCGCATTTTTGAACATAGCTTCAGCTTGCGAATATTTTTCTTGTTGGCATAAAAATACACCAAAGTTGTTCATCGCATCACCCGTCGCATCACTGGTATTAATTGCTTTTCTGTATGATTCTTCTGTGCGCTCAATATCACCTACAGTCTGGTAATAATAGGCCATAGCTGTGTGCACTGCGCTTAATTGCGGCGCATACTCAACAGCACGGTTTAAGTTGAACTTTGCCTGCTCCATATTGCCACGGTTAAGGTAAGTTAGGCCTAATTGCATTCTTTCTTTTGCAGCAGACTGTTTATCCAAGGTTCTTTCAGAAACAGGGATATCCGTACCAGTATACGTTCTTTCCGTTACACAACCCACTAAAGGCAGTGATAAAGTAGCAATCATTAAAAGCTTCGGCAATCCGTGCATGATTTTTACGCCTATTAATCTATACAAACAATGAGTTAATCCATTGTGACCGAAATAGCACTCTCTTGCATGCGTTTTTTCGCAAGACGTTTAGTGCGGTCACGAATATCACCCGCTAATTGACCACAAGCAGCATCAATATCATCGCCACGTGTTTTACGAACGATAACAGTCAGCCCATATTCCATTAGCACTTTCGAGAATCGGTCAATTCTGGAATTAGAAGAGCGACCATAAGGCGAACCAGGATAAGGGTTAAATGGAATTAAGTTAATCTTACACGGTGTGTCTTTCATTAACTTGGCTAACTCGTGTGCTTGATCAGTACTGTCATTGATATGATCCAACATCACATACTCAACCGTTACACGGCCACGGTTAGCGTTTGATTTTGCTAAATAACGACGAATACCAGCAAGGAACTCTTCCAATGGGTATTTTTTATTAACTGGAACTAACACGTCACGCAGTTCATCGTTTGGCGCATGAATACTCACAGCCAGAGCGACATCTAGCGCATCACCCAGTTTATCAAGTGCTGGAACAACACCAGAGGTTGATAAGGTGACACGGCGTTTTGACAAGCTAAACCCAAAATCATCTAACATGATGTCCATTGCAGGGATCACATTAGCTAAGTTAAGTAATGGCTCACCCATGCCCATCATCACTACGTTTGTAATTGGTCGTTCGCCTGTTTCTTTTTGGAAACCTAAAAATTGCGATACTCGCCAAATTTGTCCAACAATTTCGCCAACCGTTAAGTTACGGTTAAAGCCCTGTTGAGCTGTAGAACAGAAGGTACACTCTAGCGCACAACCCACTTGAGATGACACACATAAAGTGGCTCTGTCTTCTTCAGGAATATAGACAGTTTCCACTTCTTGGCCTTGGCCAACATTGATAGCAAACTTAATCGTGCCATCTTCAGATTTTTGGAAGCTAGAAATTTCTGGCGCAACCACTTCACACTTACGAGCTAATTTAGCGCGTAGTGCTTTGTTAATGTTGTTCATTTCTTCGAAGTCGCTAACACCAAAGTGATAAAGCCATTTCATCAATTGATCAGCACGGAACGGTTTTTCGCCCATTTCGGTGAATAACGCTCTCATTGCCTTTCGATCAAGATCCAATAAATTGATCTTTTTCTCACTCATCTTGTGTAACCTCAAAAAAACCTAAAACCTGCTAGCGGGCGGCGAATTATACAGATCCTTACAAAATTTCGCCAGTGTCACTGCATTAAAGCTTTGATACTTTCACGACTGTGCTAAAATTTCGTTGGACTAATATTGGTCTGCCATATGGAGGTGTAATTCCACCTTTATGATAACTCTTATCATTATAGTATTTATCGCCATTGCAATCTCGTTTCTTTGCAGTGTATTTGAAGCGGTATTACTGTCTGTTACCCCTAGTTATATTGCCAACTTGGCAAAAACTAACCCTAAAGCCGCGAAACGGCTTGATAAACAGAAACAAAATGTGGAATCACCACTAGTTTCTATTCTGACATTAAACACCATCGCCCATACCGTGGGTGCCGCTGTTGCAGGTGCACAAGCTGCAAAAGTCTTTGGTGATGAAATGCTTGGAGTATTCTCTGGTGTGCTTACCTTCTTGATTTTATTCTTTTCTGAAATCATTCCGAAAACATTAGGTGCTAACTATTGGCGTTCACTCGCTGCGCCTGTGTCTTTGATTTTGGTTTGGATGGAAAGATTAACTAAACCGCTAATTTGGATGTCTTCTCAAGTGACCAAATTAATGGGGAAAGGCGATGAAGGCCAATATATCAGACAAGAAATGAGTGCGATGGCTGAAATAGGCTTGCGTTCAGGCGAACTAGACAAACAAGAGTCATCAATTTTGACCCAAATGTTGTCAGTAAAAGAAATGCCAGTTTCTGCAATCATGACGCCAAGAACGGTCATGTTTAAATTACCAATTCACTTGTCACAAGGTGAATTTGTACAGCAGTTTCTAGCGAAACCTTTTACGCGTATTCCTGTCTACGAAGATGATCCGGATAATATTATCGGTTACGTTAACCGTAATAATATTATTCAAGCAGAACGATACACTCCAAAAGAATCTATTGGTGTGTTGAAAAAGAATCTGCTTGTGATCCCTGAAACCGCGAAGATATTACCGATTTTCGAGCTCATGATTAAGCGCAATACAAAAATTGCCATGATTGTGGACGAATACGGCTCAGGTGAAGGTATTGTGACATTAGAAGATATTGTCGAATCTTTACTAGGCTTAGAAATTGTCGATTCAAACGACCCTGTCACTGATATGCAGCAATTAGCGCGTAAACTGTGGGGCACGCGAATGAAACATAAAGGCATCGTATTATCTGATGATGGCGAGTTTACAAAACAAACAACCCAACATACGCCAGAGCCCGAGGTTGCGGCAAAAAATAGTACGATATAAAACAGTTTGATATTTCAATAAAAAGGGAGCCTAGCTCCCTTTTTTGACTATGATTATTGCGACTTTGCCAATAATAATACCCTCACAGAGTATTTATTTTTTGAGTCGTTTCCCAAAAAGGGGTTAACGCATTATCATGTCGCCAAGTTAATTACTTAAGCATTTACTAATAAGGGCTAATATCCAATTCGCTCTTACCATTTTTTGAGGACGAAATGCCGAACACCTATTCTTTATCACTTGCCCATATCAATGACACGCATTCAAATTTCGAGCCAAGTCAGGTTCAATTCTCCTTGTCGTTTAATGAGCAAACTTACCTTGCAGAAACGCAAACCGGCGGCTATGCCCGTTTGGGCCACCAAATTGAAACAGCAAGAATCGCGGCGATGAAAAACCAACACGAATTTATGTTTCTTCATGGCGGCGACAGCTTTCAAGGCACATTGTACTTTCGTGAATTTCAGGGCGCAGCAAACGCACATTTACTGAATATGCTTAAGCCAGATGCCATGGTATTAGGTAATCATGAGATTGATGCAGGCAATAGTCCTGTGTTGGCATTTCTAAATCGAATCGAATTCCCTTTGTTAGCCGGCAATATGGATTTAAGCCAAGAGCTTGAAGATAAAGAAGGTCGCTTAAAGCACCACCCAATGTTATTTGACTACGACACTGAGCAGCAATGTGCCAAAGTACTAATCAAACCCTTTTACGATAAACAAATTGCAATTATTGGGATCACTCTAGATCAAATGCCACTCATTGCTAGACCTGATCCTGACACCCACTTTATCAATGCTATCGACACCACTAAAAACACCATTGCAAAACTTCATCAACAAGGAATATACCACATTGTTGTACTCAGTCATTTAGGGTTAGATCAAGACCGTGAACTGGCTGAAAAAGTTGATGGGATAAGTGTTATTGTTGGCGGCCACTCTCACACTCTTCAAGGTGAATTTTCAGATTTAGGACTAAGTCACACAGAATACGGTGAACGTATTAATAGCACCCCTATCATTCATGCCAGTAAATATGCAGAAGTTCTCGGGCTCGCTCAAATTGAGTTCAATGAAAGTGGTCTATGCCTTTCATTAAATGGCAATAATTACTTTATGATTGATGAACAAATTAAAGTTTCACTCGATGCCAAACAGGCGAAAAAATCTGATTTACAAGACATCAGTCAAGCTGAAATTGATGCAGTCACCTCCCAGCTATTAGCTCACCCTGGAATATTGAATAATGCCGCAAATGATGAGGTTCACCAAACCATTATGCGAGATTACCGCCCTGCCTTAAATGCACTTGAAGAACAGGTATTGGCACATATTCCTCGAGATTTAATTCATACACGCCTTCCAAGTAAACACTTTCCACATGGCAGTGAAATTGCGCCTTGGGTGTGTCGAAGTATGTATAAAGCCACCAAACTATCAGAACCACAACTAGACTTTGCGCTGCATAATGCTGGCGGTGTTCGTCAGTCATTAATCAAGGGGAACCTGTCATTAGCTGACGTATTAGGGCGCATTTTGCCGTTCGAGTTACCTTTGGTGAAATATCAAATTCAGGGAAAGTTCTTATATCAAGCTTTGGAATCTGCCATTAACTCGGCAACAAATAATGGGGTAACAGGTACTGGCGCAGGAAGCTTTCCCTACACTTATGGTATTCGATACTTTTATGATGGCACTTTGCCTATGAGTCATCGTATCACCTTAATTGAAGAGTTCACTCAAGGCGAATGGCGAGCGATTGATTCACAGAAGCTATATATTGGCGTTTCAAGTGCTTATACCGCTGCGGGTAAAGAAGGTTACGATGCATTGTTAAAGGCGCATTGGCAGCAAGATATGGAGTCCATGACATTACCTGAAGCGTTTGTCGATTTTGTGTCGCAGCACGGTAATTTGATTGAAAATCCGTTACAACCGAATGTTCATTACATCAGTCACCGTTAATGTAGCTGACTTGGTGATCGCTGAGGTAACCATTACTGAATTTAATAGCAATTACACTTTTACTATGACTTGCCAGTTATTTCGTTAATTGTTGGTAAGCAAACTAAGATGCCAATTAACATAAGTCAGGCGTGCATTAGCCTAAGTTAATATAATTTATGATAATGTAGACTTCACAAATCTGCAGCGGATCACAGACCCAATGATCGCTTCATGATTTAATGATGTATCTTTATGTGGATTCATGACTTGAATCATTGCAAATTTTAGCCTAATCAAATAGGAAACAACTTCATGAAAGCAAAACTGATCAAATTAGCTGCAGCAGCAACATTAGCACTAGGCGTATCTTCAGCTTGGGCTGCAGGTATCATGCACCAGGGTGAAGTATTAGAAACAATGAACAGCGGTGGATACACTTACGTTCAAGTTAAAGGCGAAGACAAAACATTCTGGGCTGCGGGTCCACAGGTTGAAATCGCTAAAGGCGATACTGTCAGCATGAATGAGCAAATGTGGATGAATGACTTCACCAGCAGCACGCTAAACAAAACATTCGACGAATTATTATTTGTTGGAAAAATCGAGAAGAAATAATTCGATTTAACCTCAAACAAGACATAATCGGTTAATGATTTCATTAGCCGATTTTTTTTGGTTAAACTGCCGTAATACGCATCAACATAAAGCAGCATTAACAAAATTTATGGAAAACACCGCTAACCAATCAATAACACCTTTCAGCCCACAATATGCTAGTAACGTTAGTCTACTTGTCCACGAATGTATTCAGCACATTGACCATCCTCGCTACACACAAGCACATCTAGATGCGTGGTCAACTGCCCCTCGCTCAGCCAGACATTGGCGCCAACGCCTTTTACGCAGTCAAAGCTGGCTATTATTAAATAACGACCCATCGCAGCCGGAAGTGATTGGTGTCATTAATGTTGAAACGGATTTTAACCATCGTGGGTATATTGATAGTTTATATATCAGCCCTGGTAAGCAGCGACAAGGCTTAGCTGGCAAGCTTTATCAAACACTTGAGCAATGGGCTATTACTCAGGGTTATCATGCGCTCAGCGTAGATGCATCCTACTTATCTAAAGGCTTCTTTTTAAAGCAAGGGTTCCAGCAAGTGCAGCCAAGCTATCAAATCACAAAAGGACAGGTCATAAACGGTTTTTACATGAAAAAAGACCTCACATAACTCACACTACTTTTTAAGTAATGGCTGCAGCATTTCTTCTAAACCATTAAGTTTAACTTCATACATTAGCGCTAACTGCTCACCTAATTTTCCTTCAGGAAAGCCTTTACTGTGAAACCAGACTAAATAAGGCTCAGGAAGTTCTAACAATTTACGTCCAGCATATTTTCCAAAAGGCATTTTCTGGTTAATTGCTTCTAATAATAACGCTTCATTCATTTTGGCTCTTCCTAACTAATTAGATAATAGATTCGTATCTCGCTTATTCTGCTAATGCAGTGCGCTTTGCTCATCAAGGTAACGGGACGAATCATACCGTGAGTGATGGCTTAGTAACATTACTCATTACCACTTATAGCGTTTAACAATGTACTATCTGTAAGCTTCTAGGTTAGTTTTTGCATATTTTGTACCACAAGATATATACCGATTAGGAATAACAAAACTCTAAAAGGCAGCTTTTAGCTATTAAAGTCACCCAGACTTTTTTGCAAAAACACAAGAACAGAATACAAGCATCCCCTCGTCAATATTTTTACACGCTAACCTACTAAAAAATAATAAGTTCAGTTACCGTTTTATGACAAGAAACAAACCTGTCAATAAGTTGCCTCTAGTCAGTTTTTGTCAAATAAACACCATCAAGTCAAAATGACTTTTTCGTCAATATACTGCCAATTGACCCGTTACAAAACTGCACATAAAGTTAATAGCATTGAAGCTAAATGTTGCTATTTAATGACTGATTTAATCGAAGTTTGAGCTGTTTATCATCTCAATAATTCGGCTTTCAAATCGCAGTTATTGCATCATGCCCTTCTCACCAGGTTCACTGCAGCGAGTGTTTATATAGCCGTTCTCGTTGCACCTATCAGGAGATGTTGAAATGATCATATTAGTTGGCGGAGAAAAAGGTGGTAGTGGCAAAAGTTGCCTTGCACAAAATATTGCCGTTTTTCTCGCAAAAGATGCTAAATCAAGCATTATCATGGTTGATTGCGATCCACAAAGAACAACTTCAGATTGGATCCAAGCAAGAAATAACAACCCTGAATTACCCGGGATTAATTGCGTTCAACTATACGGAAAAATTCGCAACGATCTTTTAAGCCTTGAGCAGCATTATGATTACGTTATTGTTGATTGTGGCGGACAAGATAACCTTGCACTGCGAGCGACGTTATCTGTCGCATCTCATGTATTGATGCCATTAAGACCTAAGCGCCGGGACTTAAAAACGGTCAGTCACATGGACGACATCATTGCCACCTGTAAAATGATTAACCCTAAAATGAGAGCCTCATTTGTCATCACTCAATGCCCAAGCTTACCGAACCAAGCAGGGCGTATCGTCGAAGCTAAAGAAGTCTGCAACACGTTCGATATCAATGTACTAGATGCAATTACCTATAGCCGCAATATTTACGATGACAGTGAAGAGTCTGGCTTATCAGTTATCGAAATTGACCCAACAGGCAAAGCAGCAAGCGAAATCAGGGCAATTGCCTGCGAGCTTCTAGAGGTACAAAACGCCGAACAGATTATTCAGCAACGTAATGATGCCGCTAATGTTACTCAACTGAGGGGGACCTATGGGGCTAGCAGATCTCAAGAAAAACGTTACGCCATGTAATACGATGTTTGAGCCACAAATGTCAGTGGATGATTTTATTGAGGCTGCCAACTTGTATGCAATGGGAAAACAGCATTCAAGTTCAAACAGCATTGAAAACGCAAATAAACAAGCAATGGAAAAGTTACTTGCGTTAACAGAAGCTAACGAGCCATTAGCTAAAAAGCCAGCACCATTTAAACGGGCGACCTTTACGCTAAGTGAGGATGCAATTAACCAGCTAACGCTACTCAGCCAAAGTAGTCATACTGCAAAATCGAAATTGATCCGTCAGCTGATACAACAGCATTTCTCACTGCCAGTGGCGGAGCAACGAGAAATTGAACAACAAATACAAATAAGGTAATGAACTCTAACCAGAATTGACAACACTAGCATTGTGACGCAAAAAATAATAAATCTCCCTCCCCCTCCTTTACTGGCAGCAACGTAAGTTGTTTGCCAGCTTTTTTTACTCGCAAATCGCATCCTTGATATTATTTTTATTAGCTATACCTAAAATAAGCTTAGCATCTACAGATTAACCCTTGAATTATGACAACTTGCGCCCAATAACTATTTTAGGTTCAGGATATTTTATCTATGATGACTTAACACAAGGAAGGCAAATGTTTGCTCTTATCGCTTTGATTATCGTCTCAACGATTGCTATTGGTTTGATTATCACTAAGCCGAAACGCAATCAAATAAGACGTGCAAAGATCACTAAGCAGGCTTTCCCTAAACAGTGGCGTCAAATTCTCAAACATCGTTTCCCTTACTTTAAAGCTATGCCAACGGATCTTCAGTTACAGCTCAAAAAGCACATACAAGTATTTATCGAAGAAAAAGAATTTATAGGCTGTGATGGCTTTATTACCACAGATGAAGTGAGAGTCACCATTGCGGCACAAGCTTGCCTACTATTATTAAATCGAAAAACAGACTACTACCCTAAACTCAGACAAATTTTAGTCTATCCTTATGCTTTTATAGTGGAAAAGCAGGGAACTGATTTTGCTGGAGTTCAGTCAAACCAACGTAATGTTCTCTTAGGTGAGTCATGGGGAAATGGTAAAATCATTCTTTCTTGGAAAAGCACCATAGATGGCGCTGCTGATCCGACAGACGGACAAAATGTCGTCATACATGAGTTTGCACATCAACTCGATCAAGAAAACGGCCAAGCAAATGGCGCGCCGCCGCTACGAGATATCACGTCCTATTCAGCGTGGTCAACAATTCTCGGGCAAGAGTTTGACACATTGCAGCGCTGCGCGAGTCAACAACTCCCATCACTGTTTAACTATTATGGCGCTACCAACCCAGCCGAGTTTTTTGCCGTTATCACTGAAACTTTTTTTGAAATGCCCCATGATTTTTACCAACAGCATCCTTTGCTGTATAAAGAACTAAGCCGTTTTTATCAACTAGATCCAATTCATTGGCATTAGTCGTGATACCAATATCCGCTAACCTAAGTAACAGGAACTCCCATGCAAAAAGCCATTCTTACCTTATTACTCACCAGCAGTTTATGGGTTATGTCATCCCTCCCATCATCAGCGACAGTGGCGATATCAACCGAATCGAAACAACTAGCTGACAATGTACTTAACCAACTGCATCAAGATGCTAGTGCGGCAAATTGGGATAGTTATTTTTCTTTATACGATACTGATGCAGTCTTTTTAGGTACCGATGCGACAGAGCGATGGGATATGAAAGAGTTTGAAGGTTATGCCAGACCAACTGATGGTTGGCACTATGAGGTGCAATCTAGGCAACTATTACAGTTCGACAATACCATTGTATTTGATGAGCTATTGAACAGTGCCAGCTATGGTTTGTGTCGAGGTACTGGAGCTCTGCAATTAACAGATCAAGGTTGGAAAATCGTCCAATATCATTTGAGTATTGCAGTCCCGAATGAAAACGCCAAAGCCGTTGCTAAGTTAATTGGTGCGGCTAAATAATCGATTACACAAAGCTCAATGGCCAGCATGTTTAAGCGCTGGCTATTTTCTTTGTATAGAGCTTGAGTAGGGTTTTACAAGGTAAAGAAACGGTAGTAAACCTTAAAACTGCATATGCTCACTGATGATATTGACGATTTCATCTTTAAGCCATTGCGGCCCGTAGTCATTCATATCGTTATGTTTAGCATCTTTTATGGTCACCACTGAAATAGTTGTTACTTGTTCACTCGGTAGTGGCAAAACACCTTCATCAGCAGGATAATCGCTCGCTCTAATTGAAAGCTGCGTGATCTTGGCATTACGCAGTAACGGAACTCGTCGATGATCCAAAGTAATAATTCGCGAGATGTAATCAGCATAGTCTGTTGATGATACTGGTTTTAAATTACTCTCACTCTCACTAATTAGTGAAATACCTTGGGTTGCTAGCCAAACTGAAATATCACCACCATTTGAATGGCCGACCAATGTCACATGCTCAAAATCGAACTCAGGCAAGTATTGACGACTTTGCTGCAAAATAAAATCAACAGTATTAGCACCTCGTTGCCAATTTTCAGCGCGTGTTTGGATAAATGGCGGCGTTCTTGATAATGCAGGATCTGTGGCTAACTCATGCTGAATCGCCACCACTAAGTATCCATTTTGCTGAAATAGCTGACTTATAAATTGATAATCTGTGTGTAATAACCCATATCCGGAACCAATTATCATCACAGGACACTGCTGCTCGACATGGCAGGCAAAACTTTTTTCTGGGAGATATAACTCTATTGGAATCTCTCTTTGTCTGAGAGTATCGACAACTAGAAGAGATTGCGGTTGAACTTGTGCTTTATCGATTTGAGCCATTGAATTCACAAGTGAATTCGCAACTGAATTACCTGCAATAACACTCAAAATAACAGCCAATAAGATTAACGTACAAGATTTGAAAATGTAGGAGCTTTTACCCTGTGATACTAATGCTAATTCCATTTAATTCGTCTTTAATAAAATGATTAAAATAATAACTGATGACAATACTAAGCTGATGACAATACTAAGCTGATGACAATACTAGGCTAATGTCATGAACTTAAGTTTTTAGCCTAAACCTTGCACAATCCCAAGCTTACTTCATTGTTAAACCAAAACATAAATTAGCCAGCTGACTCAAATGGCAAAAACCATCAAAATCCTGCTGAGACAAAGGTCTTTCGGATGCATGCTTATCGGCATAAAACACCCCTATTACTTTGTCGTTTACGACAATTGGCGCAACCATAAAGCCTAAAGCAAAATTCACTTTGCTATTAAGGTCTTCATTTTTTCCTTGTTGAACCAACATTAGTTGGCTATTTTCAGCTGAGTGAATCAAGCTTGGTTTTTTAGCGTCAACGACCTGTGAAAATGGGTTCAACTCCCCTTGCATATCAATTAGTAGCTCTTGCTTAAAAAACTCTGCACTCTCGCCAAACACAACCCGAGCAGATAGCTGCTTTCGGTTAAGTGATAGCAACATCACCGCGCATCTATCAACACCAACCCCATCTAAAATACCTTCTAATGCAGTCTGCACCACTTGATTAAAGTCCGCTTTTTGAATGGCATGCTCAGTCAATTCACGCAGCTTTTTCAATTGCAGTACTAAATCAGCATCACGAAATTGCGGTTTTTGTTCTGGCTTATCTAAGCACAAAATGATTTCTGCAGTATCGGGAAGGTATTGAATTAACTCAGTAGCCCCATAATCTTCAGCTAACCTCATTGTGGCTTCTGCGCAGCGACTGATCCTCGACTTACATTGCTCAAGACTAATTCCTTGAATTTCTGCAGCAGCTAAGAGTAAATCATTGAGCTTTTCTGGGTTAACATGAGGCTGATTCAACGCTTCAGAAATTTCATTTGCTAGAAAAATAGTCCTTATTTCAGGCATTCTCTCATCAGGGTGAGACAGTGATGTGGTTAATACGTCACCTAAGCCCCAAGCTCGAGCAATGCTTTGAGTTAATTGCGAAAATGATGTCCCAAGATGCTCACGCACAATAGCCTTTTCATCTTTTACTGATGGGGAGACTAATATCGCTTGATCTAAGTTATCAACAAATTCGCCACCAATGCTCCAAAATGCACTTTCACCAATGCGATATAATAACGAAGCGATAAACACTTCTTCACGAAGTGCTTCATCATAATCTTTAAGCATCACCCGCGAAATCATGGCAGCTTGAAAAGAGTGCGCCATGAGTTTGATTAATCGTTGATACACAGACTCAGATAAATTGTTATTTTCGAGCAAGCTGGTGAGTAGTTTAGCGGTAATACAAATATTGCGAATGGTATCAAAACCCAGCACCACGGCAGCTCTACTGACCGTTGTAACGTGATTAGTGCCTTTATTATAAATAGCACTGTTGGCCACACGTAATATCCGAGTGGTAAGCGCATTATCATGCAGCACACTACGACCTAATGTCGCTAATGATGACACATCATCTTTTGCCAGCTTTTCTAAATCCCTGACGGTTGAACACAAAGCAGGCATTTCTTGTTCACTGATACGCTTGGTCCAGTAGTCGACGCCTTTAGTGATAGGTAAAGAGTTTTTCAATGCTTAAGTCACCAATTGTTACAATAGTTTTACTATAACTCTTTATGTGAGCGGATGAAGCATTCTTAGCAAAAATCATTCGAAAAATTTATCAAAAAAAACGGCTCCGAAGAGCCGCAACACAAGCGATTGGTTGAAAACTTACTGGGTAGGAAGTTAAAAATCCTCGCATTAAGAACGACAACTAGCTTGCGCTAATATTCCAAATACTGGATAAAAACCCGGTGAAACCTGTAGGTGAGTAACACCGGGGGAAATCAGCTGCAAAGCAGCTAAACTGTTACAAGGTTAATAAAGGTTAAAACTGCTCTTCTTCGGTAGAACCAGTCAATGCCGTCACTGATGATTTACCACCTTGGATACAAGTCGTTACTTGGTCAAAGTAACCTGTACCCACTTCTTGCTGATGCGATACGAATGTGTAACCTTTTTCAGCAGCGGCAAATTCAACTTCTTGTACTTTTTCAACGTAGTGCTTCATACCTTCACCACGAGCGTAGTCATAAGCTAAATCAAACATGTTGTACCACATGTTATGGATACCCGCTAACGTGATGAATTGGTACTTGTAGCCCATATCTGAAAGCGCTTGTTGGAATTTAGCAATTGTTGCGTCATCCAAGTTTTTCTTCCAGTTAAATGACGGTGAACAGTTATAAGCAAGTAACTGATCTGGGTATTGTGCGTGAATAGCGTCAGCAAACTTCTTCGCTTCTTCAAGACAAGGTTTTGCCGTTTCACACCAAATCAAATCAGCATATGGCGCATAAGCTAAACCACGTGAAATCGCTTGGTCGATACCAGCATTCACACGATAGAAACCTTCTTCGGTGCGATCGCCGGTGACAAAGTCACGGTCATACGGATCGCAATCTGAAGTCATTAAATCTGCAGCGTTTGCATCAGTACGTGCAATGACTAATGTATCAACACCGCTAACATCTGCTGCTAAACGTGCAGCAACTAACTTTTGTACAGCCTCTTGAGTCGGCACTAATACTTTACCGCCCATGTGACCACATTTTTTAACTGATGCTAATTGGTCTTCAAAGTGAACCCCAGCAGCACCTGCATCAATCATAGATTTCATTAATTCGAACGCATTTAACACACCGCCGAAACCAGCTTCAGCATCTGCTACGATTGGTAGGAAGTAATCAGTGTAATTCTCATCACCTGGGTTAACTTCTTTGCCCCATTGAATTTGATCAGCACGACGGAATGAATTATTAATACGTCCAACAACTGCAGGTACTGAGTTAGCTGGGTATAATGATTGATCAGGGTACATAGTGCCTGCTAAGTTAGCATCTGCAGCGACCTGCCAACCAGAAAGATAAATAGCTTCAATACCGGCTTTTGCTTGTTGAACCGCTTGACCACCCGTTAATGCACCTAAAGAATTAACATAGCCTTTTTTAGCGCCGCCATTAACAAGATCCCATAGTTTTTCTGCGCCACGTTTAGCAATGGTATTTTCAGGTACCACAGAACCACGTAGTTTCACTACTTCTTCCGCTGTAAACGGACGCTTAACACCTTTCCAACGAGGGTTTTCAGCCCAATCCTTCTTAATCGCATCAATTTGTTCTTGACGAGTTAGTTGCTTATTAGTGTTAGACATAGTGTTACTCCTTCCTGTGTAATTCGTTATGTTTTACTGATTAATATCGGTGCTCACACCCCAATGTGAAGCACCATTTTTTAAGCGGTTAACAGCTCATAGCCTGGTAACGTTAAGAAATCGACAAGTTCATCTGAGGTGGTAATTTCATCAAACAAACAAGCAGCTTGATTAAATTTACCTTGGTTAAAACGTGCTGAACCTAGTTCCTGCTCAACATTAGCAAGCTCTTCACTGAGCATCTCTTTGAATAACGCTTTAGTGACAAGTTTGCCGTTAGACAGTGATTTTTCATGCTGGATCCATTGCCAGATTGAAGTACGAGATATCTCTGCAGTTGCCGCATCTTCCATGAGTCCGTAAATTGGGACACAACCGTTACCTTGGATCCACGCTTCAATGTATTGCAGCGCAATGCGGATATTTAAACGCATGCCATCTTCGGTACGTTCCCCTTCACAGGGGGTGAGTAACTCGTCCGCTAAGATAGGCGCATCAACATCACGAGTAATGTGCAACTGATTAGTGCCTGCACCGATATAATCGTTGAATATGGTCATTGCTGTATCAGCAAGTCCAGGATGAGCGACCCATGTACCGTCATGACCATTGCGTGCTTCAAGTTCTTTGTCGCCTTTAACCTTTTGCAGTACTTGCTCATTTGCTTCAGGTGTTTTAGCTGGAATAAATGCCGCCATACCGCCCATCGCTAACGCACCACGCTTATGACAGGTTTTAACTAACAAGCGTGAATATGCACTCAAAAATGGTGTGTCCATCGTAACGGCTTGTCTGTCTGGCAATACACGGTCTGCATGCTTCTTCAGTGTTTTGATATAGCTAAAGATGTAATCCCAACGACCACAATTTAATGCCACAATGTTTGAACGTAACTCATAAAGAATCTCATCCATTTCAAATACGGCAGGTAAAGTTTCAATCAAACAAGTACATTTAATCGTGCCAGGTTTTAGACAAAAACGTTCTTCAACGAAAGCAAACACTTTTGCCCACCAACGTGCTTCAACATGGCTTTCCAGTTTTGGAATGTAAAAGTATGGACCGCTGCCTTTAGCTAAAAGCTGATGATAGTTGTGGTAGAAGTACATGGCGAAATCAAATAAGCCACCCGGGATAGCCTCACCTTTAAATTCGACATGCTTTTCTTTAAGATGCAAACCACGTACTCGACAAATTAGTACGGCAGGATCTTCATCTAAGCTGTAATGCTTACCGGTATTTTCGGCTGTAAAACTGATGTCACCTCTGACGGCATCTCGAAGGTTAATTTGGCCTTGAACCACTTTCTCCCAACTCGGTGCTAATGAGTCTTCAAAATCTGCCATAAACACTTTTACGTTCGCATTCAGAGCATTAATAATCATTTTACGGTCTACTGGACCGGTTATCTCAACACGACGATCTTTCAAGTCGTCTGGCATGCCTCGAATTGACCACTCACCGTCTCTAATAGCACGAGTTTCAGGTAAAAAGTCTGGTAATTCACCATTATCAATTCGTTGCTGTTTTTGCTGACGCTTACTTAGTAACTCAGGCACTTCTTGAGTGAACTCTTCACAAAGCGCAGCTAATAAAGATAAAGCACCATCATTAAATATCGTATCTTGTCCTGGGACCTCTGGACCGATTAATGCAAGTTCTGCACTTGTTGGTAATTCAGTATCAGCACTTGGCTGGGATTTCGCATATCTAGCCACTAATTGTTCTGCTGTCATATTAAGCCCCTTGAGCATAAGTCAGTTTCAAAAGAGAGAAGGTAGTCGTTAAATGTCATTCATCGTTAACTTGTCTAAGGTTGCCTTACCTAACCTTGGAAACTTGATGTACTCATTGTTATCCAGTCCTAAGTTAGTAAAAGAAGTTACGTAAAACTCAATAAGTCGTCTCAATGACAGTCTTACACGAACTCTTTAGGCCTTGCTCCTTTCCATCTCTATCTTCAAAACAAACTAGCCAATATTTAACCGTCAAATGTTTGTTTCGTACTAAAACCTAACGACAAACCTTTGCATTTGCAACAGCTTGAAATTGCTCTCGAGCGAATAAAAATAGCAATATAAATTGGTATGACCATAACAAATCAAAATATAAATACTTGATTAAAAACAACTTAAAATAAATCCATTTTGTTTTTATTTTTTCATTGGTCAATTGTCTTACAAGTTAACCAAAGACAAATCAAAGAAAATTAATCCGTAATTAAAATACGTGATGTAAATTTTTAATTACAGCATTTTTAGGGTTTTATACCAAAGTAGAATTAGATGTTTGTTTTGAACTGCCCTTAAGGTAAAGCAATTAAAATCAACAAATACAATATATTAGCTAAAGGGCCACCCCAAACTAATTCAAACAACCGTTTTAATTTTACGTTAACGTAAACGTAATGAGCAATGTAGAATATTTACTCTAGACGGTAACCGATGTAGTCCGATCAACATCACAAAAAATATTGGTTCAGCTGAAAAAAAAGACGTTTTTTTTACAAAAAAGTTAAAAAAAACTGAGATTTCGAGTTTTACACTGAAAAAGCGCCATTGTGAGCAGCAAAAAAGAACACCATGCATTAGCGATAGAATGAAGGGGTCATTGGTATAAGCTCAAAGATGCAACTCAAGATAGTGGCAGTGTCCCCAGGTTTAGCTGTTAGCTAAAAAACATACTCCTATTTGAGGTTCTACTCGTCGCTGCAAACATCGAGAACAATAAAAAGTAAGCAGTAAGCAGTAAGCAGTAAGCAACGAGGAAGATACGGCATACTAATGTTTTGAGTATCAATAAGAGTTCTGAAGACGAGAATGTTACCCCTTCCCCCTCTTTCATTTGGCTTTTCTATTCACACGATTAAGCGATACCGTTAAAACTTAAGATTGCAATAAGATGACGATAAGATTGCACTCAAGCGAGTAAGCTCTTAGTGGTTTAAAGATGCGAAGTAGCCGAAAGATAAAGCGCGAGTTACCATGCCTGCAAGCAGCCTATACGTAGCGTTAAATAGCGGGCTTTCGTTAAATTATCTACCGTGAAATTATCTACTGTTAAATGCGCTATCGATAAAGCACGCGATAACTTAAGCGCAGTGGTTGAGCCAAAGCTCAAAACATCACCAGTATTGAGATGTTAAATATATCAATAGAGAATGAGTTTTCTTTTACGAGATAAATGGGATAGCTCAGCGGTTGAAAGCAATAAAGCGAGATAGTTTTAGTTTGGCAGTTTTAAAAGTTGGAAGTGTTATAAACAGACGACCCTATTTCGACCATGAGATTTGGCCTGATAAAGCGCTGTATCAGCCCTGTTGATAATAGGATCTAAGCTTAAATCCTCCTCCGCTTTATCACTGACTCCTATACTGGCTGTAATGGTAAATTGGTGACCAGAGTATCGAGTGTTAATGTTAGCAAAAGCCTGACATACATTCTCTGCCACTTCATTAGCTAACATTTTATCCGTGTTAGGCATAAAAATAGCGAATTCCTCACCACCTAAACGACAAGCAATATCGGTACTACGCTTATATTCATTGATGGTATCAGCCACTTTCTTTAACGCCCAATCACCAGTAGCATGGCCAAAGCTGTCATTGATTTTTTTAAACCAATCTAAATCGATCACTACAACGCTGAAAGTTCCACCACTGGCTAACGTTTTAATAAATTCGTTCTCAGCCTTATCAATCCCTGCTCCACGATTAAACAAACCCGTTAATGAATCAACTTGAGCTTGCTTTCGGAACTGATTTCGTTGATTCCAAGCGGTATAAAGGAGTAAAGCCAATAACGCTACGGTACCTGCAAGTACCGTAGAAAACATAAACGAAGCGCTTTTCTCATTGTTTAAGATGCTACGCTGTTTGGCAATCATCTCGTGATCTTGTACTAACTTGTTTAACTCTCTGGTTTTTTCTGCACTATCAAACTTAACCATTTGGTAGGCATTTTCTTTAACCTTTTTCTCGTCTAGTAGTTGCACGCCAATAGCATGAGCTTGCACTTGATATTGATAGGCTTCTTTAAACTTTCCTTGCTTACTTGCGATCATCGATTGAACGTGAAAAGTTCGTTTCTTGCCTTTTAAATTCATCGGTTCATTAGGGAGTTGCTCAACAAGCTTGGCATACGTTAATGCTTGGTCATAATCTCCTAGATGAAAATACACTTCGCTTAAATAAGCATGGCTATCATGTATTTCTATATGAAATTTAAACGCTTGATAGCGCTCTAACGAATCCAAATACCCGCTAAGTGAAGCTTGGTATTGGCCAGTTTCAAATAATACGTGTGACTGGCCTTTAATAGCCATCGCAACAATAAGAGGAAAGTTATGTTTATTACAATACAGTTCTGCTTCTTTGAACTGAGAAGCGGACAATTCAAAATTTTCTAACTTTAGGTTTGCAACAGGTAAATATAATTTTGCGTAACATTCGTTTTTCTTATTTTCGCCTTTGTTTAAACTTAAAATCTCAGTTGCAGTGGTGAGCATTTCTTCAAATGCATCAAGCTCCATATACACGTTCATTAAGCGAATATACGCGTTTACTTTTATCTTGCTGTCATCATAACTATCAATTCGGGCTAGACTTTCTTCCAGTAATTGAAATGCTTGCTGATAATTATTCTGCCCAATATTGGCAGTGATCTTATACATCGAGATTTGCGTCATTAACTCGTTATCAGGCTTGAACAACAGCGCCTTATCGAGCGTAAACAAGGCTTGTTCAAATTCACCTAAATATAAATGTTTAATACTACTAAGCGTATGAAAACGCGCTAACTGCAGTTGAGACAATTGGTTTTGTTGTTTTTCTAATGTTTCAATTTGCCTTTCTGATTCGGTTAAATCTACTTGAAGCGCTACCTCTAATGTGTCCAGTTGCTGATCAAAATCCACAGCAGCATTAATGGCATCACTAACAAGTAACGCCATTAAAACGACTGTGAAACGTAAAAAATGATTAAGCACGGCTATTTTGTATGATTTGATATCAGCAAGAATGCTTTCATTTCAATATCACCCGCTAATGCACTCACTGCTTTAGCATCACCAGATAATACTGCTTTGATTTCATTTTCAGATAAACCATAGTTTTTCATTGTCCCCTCAGGGTCTTTTTTATAGGTTTCTAATAATTTCGCATCAGTATTAAGTTCGGTAAAAAACTCCGTTAAATTTGCCATTCTATTTCCTTATTTGTTATTTCAGGTTTGGTTTACGTTATCCGATATCACACGCACTGATCCCAAGCTTTTCGAGAATACTCAGATTAAGGCTAAGTGTTTCTGAAGGTGGGATCATCAAAGTCGAGATCATTTCTAAACGAGCATTGGGTAAGTTTTTCAAGGGTAATCGCTCGACTCTTGGTGTTTGTGTCGGCAAATTTGCAGCTTCATAAATCACGACTTCATGATCTAGCGGATACCACTGAGATAAATGGGCGACTAAAATATCTAAGCGTTCGCGTGTGGTAGAGAATTCCGTTAACGTATGCTCGCCAGCTAATGCAATTTGCCACAGCAATAAATGGGTTTTGGGGTTTGGAGTATGCTGATACAGCATAAACTGAGTTGCTTCGTAGCTTTGGTGCCCTGAATGGCCAGGGTCAATACCTAAATCAGCCCATAGACAAGCCTCAGCAGAAATCCCCGGTAGCATGTCAGCTTGATAACCTTCTTCACGAGCTTGTGCAATAGCAAGATGTGAAATGCAAGCAAACACGCCAGGGTGACCATATAACGCCACCACCACATTTTTATCTAACCTGAGTTCGTTAAGAATAGCGTCAACCATTTGTGCATAAGTATCTCGGCGATTTTTAACTTCACCTTTTTGAGCATAAAAAGGCTGTAATGATCGATGATTATCATTCAGGCTTTGAATCCAACGTTCAGTAAAACCATCTGGCACTAGAGAAAAAACAACATCGGCATGTTCAATATAACTTTGACTCAGCACACTAATGTGCCCAGCAAGTTGCAGACCCGTGCCGACAAAAACTAACCGACCATCTTTGGTTTCAGTATACTGTTTTACGTTATGTTCAGAGTAAATTGGTGACATTATTTATCATTATTCTTTCGTCAAAAGTTAATTACTTAACAAACCTAACCGCCAATTAAATCCTATTAATATCTATATGATTCAAATTTTGCATAAGCGCTTATATCAAACTTATAGAATTACATTCAGATTTTCCATGATTTTCTACATTTTCGTAACATCATCAAGCGTAAAAGAATTTATAACTAAGTCATTTACCGATAGCATCATTGAACTATATCTATAATATCGACTCTATTATTCACATCGTTATAGCATTCTCAGCGAATAGCCCCTTGTCAGCATAGGGACCCCTTGGGTATGATGTCGTCAGATTTTTAGGAAGTAGCACAGACAATGATAAACAAAAAACAAAGTCTTACCCTTTTAGGCGCAGTTGCGCTTTCAGTTTCTTTAAGTGCGTGTAGTGTTTTTGATTGGCTGATCTATAAGCCGGATATCGCACAAGGCAACTACATGGAATTACAGCAAGTTGAAAAGCTGCGTGTAGAAATGACCAAAGAACAAGCTGAGTACATTCTTGGCCGCCCAGTTCTTCGTGATAGTTTTGCCGATAATGTTTGGTATTATGTTTATCACTTCAAAAGTGGCCGTGACGCAAGTATCACTCACAAAGAGCTCATATTGTTCTTTGAAGATGATTTACTTGTCAAAGTTGAAGGCGACTACAAACTCAGTGAGGACTTTGACACTCCTCTAGAATCAGGTGCCTTGCCTTCGATTTCATCTCCTACTGTTGAACCTTTACTTCCAGAACAAGATCCTGCATCAATTCGTCGTGATGCTAAACCTCTGGTTGAAGAGAACCGTCTAGAAAAAGAAAATGACGTGCCAACAGGAAATGAGAATATGCCAAAAGGCGAATAAGCATTAAGTGAAAAACTGACTTATACAAAAAAGCGGAAAGACACGTCTTTCCGCTTTTTTATTGTGAAAAATAATCTAAGTACACAACAAATTATGACACAGCTTCATCATTGTGCTTGTTCAAGCTCAGTGCCCACTGTGTAACCTTGAAAATTTCGCTAAATTTTCGCACCAGTAATCTTGTTGCTACGTCCCTCTTCTTTCGCTTTTTTCTGCACGCTTACGGCGAACATCTTTAGGATCAGCAATCAAAGGGCGGTAAATTTCAATTCGTTGTCCAGGTACAAGCACCTCATCGTGCTTTGCTTGTCGACTAAAAACGCCTAATTTTACTTTAGCTAAATCGATATCTGGAAAGAAACTTGCCATGTTGCTTTGCTTTACCGCGTCAATAAATCGAGTACCAGGCGCAACATTAACCGTAATCACCTTTTGCTGCTCAGGTAATGCGTAAATAACATCAACTGGAAATAAGTCTGTCTCATTTGTCATGGTAAATCACCTTAGCTCGGTCAGTAAAAGCAGTTACCATTGAATTCATCAACTCTTTAAAAACACGACCAAATGCAATATCCGCTAGTGGATTGGAAAACTCAAAATTTAAATCGAACTCCACTTTACAAGCATCATCAGTTAACTCAGTAAAACGCCACATGCCATCTAGGTTTTTAAATGGGCCATTTTCTAATGTTAACGCCACACTTTTACCTGGCACCACTTGATTACGAGTGGTGAAAGTTTTTCGGATCCCAGCCTTTGAGACATCAACAGATGCAACCATGGTTTTACCATCAAACTCAATGACTTTACCGCCAACACAACCTGGCAAGAATTCATGGTATGACTCAACGTCATTAACCAAGTCATACATTTGCATCGCACTAAAACGAACCAACACATTTTTTGAAATTTTTGGCATGAATAACAACACTATCGATAACAATGAGGCAATTTTAACACGCTTACAGTAAAACGCATCCATTACCCTGATGATTAAACTCGCATCTTTAAGTGGTTTGGGTATAATCCCTTGATTAGTTTTTTCTCTCCCCCATATCTACCACAGTAAGCATAAGTGACTAGAGTTTTTAAATGGGATAACAGCGGGCAGTAAACGCGATTATGGTAAAAAAGAATTCAAAAAAGTCAAAGAATCCACCCGCTACGATTACACGTAATAAGCGCGCGACCTTTGAGTTTAAAATAGAAGATAAAATCGAAGCTGGATTAGAGCTTCAGGGCTGGGAAGTAAAATCCTTGCGTATGGGCAAAGTCACGCTTGCGGACTGTTACGTTTATATCAAGCATGGTGAAGCGTTTATGCATGGCTGCACAGTACAGCCTTTAAATACCGCATCAACCCATGTGGTTTGCGATCCAATTCGTACTAAAAAACTGTTATTAAAGCGCAGTGAAATTGATAAGCTTGAAGGCCTAATTGAGCGTCAAGGTTATACATTAATCCCCCTTTCACTATACTGGCGCAAAGGCGCTTGGGTAAAAGTTGAAATTGGTTTAGGTAAAGGTAAAAAAGATCACGATAAACGACAAGACACTAAAGAACGCGAATGGAAAGTAGAACAATCTCGCGTAATGAAGAAGTCTAGACTGGACGGATAATGTACAAACGATTGTTAATTGGTGAAATGCACTAGGTATTTTGGCATTTAACCGATACAATCAACAAACTTTGGGGGCGATTCTGGATTCGACAGGATTCACGAAACCCTGGGAGCATGTCGAGGGGCGGTTGGCCTCGTAAAAAGCCGCACTGTTATAGTTGCAAACGACTCTAACTACTCTCTAGCAGCTTAGGCTAGCTAGCCATCAACCACACGTCTTGCACATGGGCAGTGGATTTTGATGGTCATCTTACATCGTGCTAGCGAGGGAACCTTGTCTGGGGGTGAACCGCGAAACAGTACCGGACTCGCCTTGTAATATCCTGTCTTTCGGAGCTTGCAAGGTTAACCAAAAGAGAGACTAAACATGTAGCGCCTTGGATGTAGGCTTTCTGGACGCGGGTTCAAGTCCCGCCGCCTCCACCAAATACCTAAAAAGGGCTTAGCAGCAATGCTAAGCCCTTTTGTTTGGCTACAGATTTATGTTTTCCTGATAATACTAATCAACGCGATACTTAAAATCCCATACCGCATTATGTACCTGCCGCACATACATCATGCTGTTGTATATACATAGTGCTGTTGTATATACTAGTGCTGTTGACTTGGAACATAAAAAAACCTGCACTTAGCAGGTTCTTTTTATTATTATTTGAAAGCTAAATTTAGTTTTGCTTTCTTACAAATTTAGACTTCAGCATCATTTGGCCATGGCCATCTACTTTGCAATCAATATCATGATCAGCATCAACAAAACGCTTAATAACGGCTTTGGTACCTACTTTAAGCACTAATGAAGATCCTTTTACTTTAAGATCTTTAATCAGTGTCACTTTATCGTCTTCAGCAAGTAAGTTACCCACTGCATCTTTTAATATGATGGCATCAGGATCGATGATTTCTTCGTTTGGGTTCCATTCATGAGCGCACTCAGGACAAATAAGTTGCGAACCATCTTCGTATACATAGACAGATTCACATTTAGGACAAGGTGGGATAGCGCTCATGGTCAATTCTCTTTAATCAAAATAAGTGTGATTCAGTATAGGGTTAACTACTCAATCGATATCAGGACATTATAATCAATATATCTAATATCAGCTAGGCAGCAACTGTGCTCTTGTTAACAGCCTTGAGCATTCAAAGGCAATTTTTTCATTTTACAGCTAAGTTAATGCATGAATTTGATGTAATTTAGTTGCAACAGTTTTCCCCTAATTATCTTATGCACTGGCACTTCAAGCAGATAATTCACTCGCGGCAAAAGCAAATCCAATTACTGAATGTTATTTCATTAGTACCTTAACGTTGTAATCGAATTAACTAAAAAATCGCTAATAAAATACTGTTCATGCTGTTGACCTAGCTTAAAAATCAGCCCATATTGATAGATAATTGCTAATAATTACATAAACTTCACAGTTTTCAGTGATTGAGTTTACGTTATAGAATTCAAGCTTAAATACTGTAAAAGTAAGGTTCCTGATTGAGTTTACTTACTCATTATTTACATAAATGGAAGAAAAGGCTTGGGATACTCTTAGCCTTACTTTGCTTGTGGCCGCTACAAACTTGGGTCGTCTCGCTCCTTGCAACTAATGCACTCACCCCTTACGACATAACGCTATCCCTCCCGCTTTCCGAAAAATTAAATCAGCAATTTGGTCTGTCACCTACAAGTAAAATCAATAAGGTATTTGTCAGCGGTAATTTTTCAGACTGGCATAGTGATGATCCCTTTTATCAAATGCAGCTCACAGGTAAAAATCAATGGCAGTATCAGTTACCGCTCCATCCTGGAGATATAGAATATAAACTGGTATTAGAAATTGAAGGGCAAGCGAATCCAACATGGATTGTAGACCCAACTAACCCCAACACAGCAATTAACCCATGGGGCGATGCAAACTCCTTAATAGAAGTTGCCGATTGGCCAAAAGTTGCGGTCATTAGCCAACTATTAACCTTAGCGGTGATTGGCGCGTTTTTATTATATTGTGTGTTAGAACCATTATTGTATTGGTTATTGCACTTAAAAATGCCACTTTATCGCAAACTTATGCTATCTAACATTCTGATTTTAATCTGTATTCAAGTCATTTTTTTCAGCTATCAACTCCACCAAAACAGACAACTCATTAAACTCAGCATAAGTGATACTTTGCATAACATGCATTTGGTATTAGCCAGTAACCAGATTGATTTTAGCCAGCTTAACAATCAAAAAGATGAAATCGACACAGCTATCGATCAGTTCTTCGCTCAGGCAACCACGCGTATAGACAAAAAACAAACCAGCCTATTTCAAATCACTTTATCTGACTTTGCCGTTTTAGATAAAAACGGTGAACTTATTTCGTTGCATCATCGCCTTCAAAATCAATCTATCCAGCTTAATCGAGCCCAAAAGCTCGGGTTTGATAATACGCACGATTATTTTATTAAAGGAATGTGGGCAAGCTTGATCCCCAACGCATTGAGTCAAGCGACGAATGGCCAACTTATTACAGCAAAACGCCCTGCTGCAATTCGTCATGTTGAAACGAATAAAACCCGCCAAAGTGAATGGGTTTTAGGCTTTAGCCAAGTTATGCAGCCCATCATTTCACGTGGGCAGTTACAAGGGTTTTATGGCGGTTCAATTCAGGTCAAACTCTATGGAGAGGAATTACTCAATACCTTATTTTTTCAGCTACTGCTGCTATCTGGGGTCTTGTCTTTAGCCAGCTGGTTATTAATGAGTGTGGGTAAAATTGTCACCTCGGATATATTGACACTAACCAATTGGACACAAAAAATTGTCAGGGGTGATTTAACCCAAAAGCTAACCTTAAATAGCCAAGATGAAATTCAGCAGTTAGGTGATAACTTTGAAGTCATGCGCCAATCCTTAGCGGATAATTTTCATAAAATTGAACAGCAAAACAGTAACCTTTTTAAAGAGGCGTACTTTAACAACTTAACCGGATTACCTAATAGAAAAAAACTGTACGCTGATTTACACCAACATCAAGCCTCCTCATTAATCGTCTTCAATATTAATGACTTTGGGCAAATTAATGATTTTTATGGTGTTAACGCTGGCGATTTGATTATCATTGAAGTGGCCAATAGTTTAGAACTCGTTTCAGCCCCTCATCACCTTTATAAAACTGGTGCTGATGAATTTGTCGTGCTCACCCACTCCCAATTCAATGATGCCCAGTTACAACAACTTGCTGTTCAAATCATTGATTATGTTAGCCATAAAGCCATTGCCATCGACGGTAATGAAATTTATGTCACACTAAGCGCAGGCGGTGCCCACTGCGTCAATGACCAATATACTCAGTTACATCAACAAGCTGATTTAGCAAGGCGTATTGCTAGGCGGCATTTTCAACGATACCAACTATTTACAGCTGAAATGTCTAACCCTGAAGCTTTTGAAGCAAACATGCATCAAAGCCGCATGCTTGTTGCAGCAGTCACCCATGATTGGGTCACGCCCTATGTGCAATTAATTAAGCCAATAACTGAAAACTTGCCACCTAAGTTTGAGTGCTTGATGCGAATATGCTTAGACGATGGCACAGTGTTAACGCCTGCTCAGTTTATGCAAACTGCAGTACGCTCCCGATTATATCCACGTCTAATGGCCGCGATGTTAACCAAGTCTTTTGCCTTGTTTAAAGGTTTACCCTATGCCTTTTCAGTTAACATTTCACTCGAAGATATTGCTGATACAGAAAGGGTTGAGCAATTGCTAAAATTATTAAAAGCCAATCCAGAAACATCAACTCGCTTAACCTTAGAGTTATTAGAAAGCGAAGAGATTACAAATTATGATTTGGTGCATGACTTTATTGAAAAAGTTAAGCCCTACGGCTGTAAAATAGCAATTGATGACTTTGGGGCTGGATATTCAAACTTCGTTCATTTAATGCGTTTGGATATTGATATCATCAAAATTGATGGTTCATTGATCCAGCATTTAGATCAAGACACTAAAGCACAGCACCTAGTAGAAACCGTATCAAGTTTTGCGAAAAAAATGGGCATTGAAACGGTTGCAGAATTTGTTGATTCTCCCCAAGTTCTTGAGCGCGTGAAACACTACCATATCGATTATGCCCAAGGTTTTTTACTCGGAAAACCAGAGGCGAGCATTGCAGAAGCCTTATCCATAAGCAAACTTGAAACGCGCTAACTTATTAACGATATACTCATTAAAAAAGGCAGCCTTGCTGCCTTTTTTAATACGTCTAACTTACCTGTTTAGCAACTTACCATCGCATTGTAGGCATCAAACTAGCTCAGCTAACATGGCATCATCATAAGCAGTCAGCTCTTCTCCACGACGTACCTTGCTCACATAATCAGGATTCGCAATAAACGCCCTGCCAATCGCCAACAAATCAAATTCATTCGCCTCAATGGCTTTATTGCCAGTTTCAGCGGTATAGCTACCAACCCCCACTAAGGTTTGATTGTAATGCTTTCTTAAATACGCGGACGCTTTACCATCTAGGTAGTCAAACTCCATTGCATCATCAAATATTCCTAAATGAATAAAGGCAAGTTGACGAGACTCTAATTGTTTAAGTAGGTAATCAAATACAGCCCGATCGCGGCTATCGGGTTCCATATTAAAATACGCCCCAGGTGATAAACGAATAGCCGTTCTCTCGTGGCCAATTTTAGCCACAATCCCATCTACTACTTCAATGGCAAAACGCGCCATATTTTCTGGTGATTCACCATATTCATCTGTGCGGTTATTACAGGAGTAATGTAGAAATTGATCAATGAGGTAGCCGTTAGCACCATGAATTTCAACGCCATCAAAACCGGCCTTGAGCGCATTGTCTGCTGCGGTTGCATAATCAGCCACCAGCTGAGTAATATCCTCACTGGTCGCTGCTTTAGGCTGTTGATACATTAACTCTCGATTGCGAGGTATTGTGCCTTCTATGCCAATGTTTGATGCTGATAGCACTTCACCATTACCTTCACCAAAAAAGAATGGATGAGCAACACGTCCTGTGTGCCAAAGCTGAGCAAAAATTTTACCGCCTTTATCATGCACGGCCTTGGTGACAACTTTCCAGCCATCAACTTGTGCCTGGGTATAAAGTCCAGGTGTATTGACATAGCCCTGGCCATCGGGACGAATAATGGTCGCCTCACTAATGATAAGTCCAGCATCGGCACGGCGAGCATAATAATCAGCCATGGTTTGCGTTGGAACTAAATCATCATCAGCCATGCAGCGAGTTAACGGGGCCATTAATATTCTGTTGTTAAGAGTCAACGTGTCATTGAGTTTATAGGGAGTAAATAACGAGGCTGGCATAATGCTTCCTTGAAAATGAGATCGTTAATTGGTGTGGTAAATAAGTCACCGCGTTTGATGGCAGTATATACATACTTTGTCTGCCAGTTTAACAACAGATTAAGTTTGTCATATTTTATGTTTAAGCAACTAAACGATTATCTCAAACATCTAGGTCAATGATTCAACATAGATGCTCGTCATAAGTATGAAATGAATATTGAGACTCACTTTTTACAGTCGATTAGTTTGCCTCAAGATTACGAAGAAAGGAGGTAGAAAGTTCAGATTGATTGTCATTAATCAAATAACAATAATTAGTTACGGCTTAAGTGACTTTTAAACAAGGTTTTTTTGCGCATAAACACGCTCGCCCAATGAGTTAAGAATTTTACACTCGCCATCAAGTACAGCAATGATTGATTTACCAGCACGAAACTCATTAGGCAACATCACCCTACCTGTTTCACTTACGTCAAGATCAGTCAACACGGTATTTTTCATCAGTAAACCAACTGGGGCCTCGTAAAATAGCACGGTTACCGTGGCTTTGTTATTATCATCCGTGGTGGCAACTTCCTGGCTAACATCTGTCATATAGAACTCTCTTATTAATGCTGACTTATCAATGCAATCATATCGTTACTTCCCTCCAAGTTTAGCGCATTTTTACTATAGAGGGTTACTCACACAGCTTTGAGTTTAGATGATTATTAAGTCTATTTCCGCATTTTAGTAATCAATATCTTACACAAATTTAACAGTAACTATGTTAAATTGAATGCATTAACCCTATATCGGCTGATCTGTATCAATAGCTATGCTCATATAGACTAAACAGCTGCGATTATTTTTGTTAGAATCAGCGGCAATTTTTCGAAATTTAAAACGAGATCAAGATGGGAAGAGCATACCAAAACCGCAAAGAATCTATGGCAAAGACTGCCGGCCAAAAAACGCGTTTATACTCGCGTTATGGTAAAGAAATTTATGTTTGTGCCAAAAATGGTGGTGTTGACCCTGACGGTAACCTAGCGTTACGCAGCTTAATTACTCGCGCAAAGAAAGACCAAGTACCAGCACATGTAATAGAACGCGCAATCGAAAAAGCGAAAGGCGGTGGCGGTGAAGATTACGATACTGCACGTTATGAAGGTTTTGGCCCTGGCGGGTGTTCAGTTATCGTTGACTGCCTAACCGATAACGTAAAACGTACCTTTACAGAAGTACGCCAAGCATTTGTTAAAAACGATGCTAAGTTAGGTGGCCCTGGTACTGTTGCCCACAGCTTTGATCATCAAGCCGTATTCGTATTTGCAGGTGATGACGACGAAGCCATTTTAGAACTGCTAATGATGGCTGATGTTGATGTCACTGACGTTGAACTTGAAGATGGCATGATCAGTGTATTTGCGCCAATTACTGAGTTTAACAAGGTACGTGTTGCACTGACTGAAGAAATTGCCGATATCAACTTTGAAGTTGAGCACATTACTTTTGTGCCACAAGCAATGACCGAAGTTACTGGTGAAGATGTTGAAACGTTTGACAAGTTTATTAACGCATTAGAAGATTGCGACGACGTGCAAAATGTTTATCACAATGCTGAAATTAATGATTAAACATCATTAGTTAACGGCCACAAAAAACGCAGTCATTTGACTGCGTTTTTTTATTTCGTTAGAAAGTCTTGGACTATTTCAGATCCATCTCTTGCACTCTTTCATAAGCAATTTCAGGCGCTGTCACTTCAGGCTTGGCGTGTAAATCAGCTTTTAGCTGGCCTTTGCGGTGTTTAAGAGCTGCATCAAGTTTTTTACCTGCACTTGAAAGTGCTGGATACATAACAGGATCTGAGGCTTTTGCTGCGATACGACTGCCTTCATAATTTGTCGTGATTTCAACTTCAAATTCGCCGTGTTCTTTTGAGATGATAATATCGAGTGATATTAGCGTTGGGAAATGGCTGGCAATTTTGGTGAATTTTGCGCTAACGTCTTGTTTTACAGTATCTGTAACATCAACATGGTGACCCGAAAGATTTATTTTCATAGATAACTTATCCTTTAATAATATAGCAAGGCTATATACTTCACTTTCTAGCAGATATTTATTCTTACATAAGTAGATTTTGGGGCGTGTGTCCTAGATCACAAGGGCCGTTGTATAAATTTTTGTTAACTTAGCTAACAACCTGCCTTCTTTTAATACTACTGTCATTTTCTTCCTTTACAGCTTTAGTATAGACACAAAAACCAAACAAAATCTGCAACTTTTGTCGTCTTTACATCAAAAATGCATTTATTGTCATTTTTCAGACAATTAGCCCTCTTTTTTGTTTAAATTTCATTCAGAGCAAGCCAGTTAACAAAGTAATATATTACTGTTCGCCCCCTTAAAAGGCGCTTTAAAACCGTTTTAGCATAAATAACATTAGGCTGCTTTTACCGAGAACCCTGCTATTTAACACTGAATTATCCTGATGAAACATAATTAATAAAGCACTACCGACCAGCACGCTAGGTGTCATTCACAACACGTATTGCGGTTTTTGAAAACAAAAAAGCCCAGCTTTCGCTGAGCCTTTTACCATCAACACAATTATCTAGTTAACACTATTAACGGTTAACGTAGGTGAACTTGAACTTGGGCCTGTTACCGTAAAGCGATAAGTCCCAGCTACAGCAACATCAAACAACATATTTGCTCCTTTAGAGGCTAAGGTTTTCATATCGCCTTCAATCACTGCCTCTTCACCAGCTATAGCGCCAAAATCTACCGTTGACCAGTCTCCTGTGGCGATTTTGAACTCGGCAGTTCCAGCGTCAAGTGCAATATCGACAGTATATACAGATGATCCCTGATAACTGAGTGCATCCACTTCACCCCACCCATTCATGCCACCACGAATGTAAACAGTATTACCAGCAAACATATCAGTTTTGTTTACTGTTAATACAGGTTCATTACGATTAGTCATGTCTAGAGTGAAGGTATACATTTCTTCAGTTTCAAAGTTCAGGCTCATATTGCTACCAGAAACAGCTAATGCTTTTTCTGTCCCTAGTGTGACTGAACCATCGGCATCTAAGCTACCAAAATCAACAGTAGACCAATCAGCTGATGCCACTTTAAACTCATGGTTTGCTACAGATACCAAAACTTCTGCTTGATAAATACTACCGCCCATATATGTTAGCTCGTCTGTTTCACCCCAACCGTTCATGCCACCACGAATATAAACGCTAGTCCCCACAAACGGCTCTTCGTTGTATACGGTAAGCACTGGGTTATCTTTATCTGCCGCATTGAGTGAGAACACGTAAGTTGCATCAGTTGAAGCTGTAAAGCTTAAGTTTGCACCACTTGGCGCAAGTTGCTCTGCTACGTCTTCATCTACACCTGCTTCAGCATCTGATACGCCGCCAAAATCAACGGTACTCCAATCTGCTGACGCTACTTTAAAGTCATAGCCACCCGCAGCAAGTGTAATCGCAACACGATATTCACCACTCCCCACATAGGTAAAGCTATCCACTTCACCCCAACCATTCATGCTGCCACGAACAAAGACTTCAGTGCTGCCATAAGGTACAACATCAGGTGCTCCTGCAGTGGCATCAGCACTTAATCCTGTCCCTTGGGTATCTCCTTGGTTTTTAACAAACACAGCTGTGGTATGAGCTGGAACGGTAAAGGTTCCTTCCTCAGTGCCTTCACTAAAGTTTGCACCTTGAACTGTTGAGTCAACTGACATAGCTAACGTTGGATGCAAACTAAAGCCCGTTGCTGTTGAAACAGTATGAGATTGCTCACTATCACTACCATTTATCATCACCACCATGGCATCAACCGCAGGGTCAACATCCACTAGGCCAGCACCATCGTCAACACTCATCACGATAACGCCTTGCTTTTGGTTTTTACCAATATTATGGAAACCAACTCGATCAATAATGTCTTGTTCGGTAGTTAACCGCAGTAAAGGGCTGCTTTTACGTATTGATAAGAACTCATTAAACACGCTTGAAGCAAACTCAATTTCAGACATTGATGGGGCTGAATTAGGATTACCTGCTAGTGCGATAATTTGTTCCATTTTCTCTGCATTATCTTGCTCTAACGGTAATCCAACATTCCAGTTATTGCTTTCCTTAGTAAAGTCGACCCAGTTAAACCAATCACCAGAGTCATAGGTGTTACGATCCAGTGATTTTGACCGCAACATATCACCACCCATTTGGAAGAATGGGATACCTTGGCTCATTAATGGAATCGTTGCTGCTATGTTTTGCACACGAACTCGAGTATCAAGCGACATACCAATGTCATTTGAGTACTGCAAAATATCCCACAAGGTTTCGTTATCATGCTTTGACACATAGTTAATACTGTCAGCAGGATCTAGAGTATAAGCCGTAGGCTGGGTGTTCCAGCTAAAGCTGCTGCCTGTTGCTGTATTACCATTAAAGTCTTTTAAGACGTAATTTTGTAAGTTACCAGCCATTGATAAACGCAGGGTGTCTTGGTCGCGTAAGTAGTCATCTTTTTGCTCCATAGCAAATAATGCACCGCCACGAACTGACTCACGAATACGATCATTAAAGGTACCGACTTCACTGCCTGCCATATTGGCCTGAACAGCTTGTTCAAATAAGCGGTTATCTGCGACTTCACCAAAGTTCCAACCTTCACCATAGAAGTAGTTATCAGGATCAACCGCTTGAACAGCCTCGCGAGCATCTAAAATACTGCTCTTAGGCATATGACCCATCACGTCGAATCGGAAACCATCAAATCCATACTGCTTGGCAAGAATGACCATGGAGTCTGAGACAAACTTATCCATCATTCGATGTTCTGTTGCAGTATTATCACAACAAGTCGATGACTCAATTTTACCGGTAATTTCGTTATAGCGGTGGTAGTAACCTGGCACGACTTTATCAAGTACCGAGTTATCCCAAAGTCCCGACGAACTCGTATGGTTATAGACCACATCAAGTACCACGCGTAAACCGAGTTCATGTAATGCTAAGTTCATTTCTCGCAGTTCTTTAATGCGAGCAACACCGTCAGCATCAGTCGCATAACTTCCTTCTGGGGCAATAAAATGTTGCGGATCGTAACCCCAGTTAAAGCTGTCATAACCACGCATAGCATTAACGAGTGCTTGCGCATCTTTAGAGCCTGGTAATGTTCCTTCTAAAATAGACTGAATAGTTGCCGACTTATCCTGAGTCAAACACGCATCTGCATTGTCATCAATCTTGTCACATAAGGTGCCCAAGGTATCTGAAATATCAACGCGCTCAGCTGGGTCTTCATTGACTGTGGCAATGTCATTGATTGGCAGCAAATGAAAATGTGTTACACCACTTTCAGCCAGCTTTCTAAGATGCTCAACAGGGTCACTTCCCTCTTCAGTAAAGGCTAAATACTTTCCTCGATTAGCTTCAGACGTGCTTTCATCACGTGCACTAAAGTCACGTACATGACCTTCGTAAATCACGATATCCTCAGGATTTGCCACCGTCATAACTTCGTGGCCATCCCAACCTTCAGGTTTTAAATCTGCATCACTCAAGTTAACAAATTGGCTGTAACGGCCATTAGTTGAGACATTAAGTGAATAAGGATCCGTTGACTCGAGTGTTTCAATAGCCTGAGTAACAGGATGATAAACTACTAATTCATAGCGGTAATACATTCTGTCTAGGCTCATATCACCACTGAATGACCAAATACCCGTGTCAGCATCAAGGCTCATCGCTTCTGTAGAGGTTAAGTTTTTCGCCGCATCATAAACCTTTAAGTTTACCGACTGCGCTGTTGGCGCCCAGACATTAGCAATGATGTTACTACCGTCATATATTATGCCTAAATCAGCTTCGTCAGCATCGTTATCACCTGAGGTGTATAACGCATCCAATACTTTTGTCACTTGTACATGACTTGCCGCAACAGGTTTATTATCACTGTCATAGGCCGCCATCACCAATTGATTTTTAGCAATAGACTTAGCTTCTTCTGCAGTAAAATTCGCTTCATAGGCAGGCCAATCAGCTAAATGTGGCACTAAGGCTTTTTGCACATCAGTTAGCTCACTGCTCATAACTTCAACCTGAGTACCACTGATGTTGCCATCATTATCAGCAGCAATTCCAGCTGATGCAGAATGATGAATGACGAACTTAGCAATGCCGTCGGGATCTTCATTCCATACAAAAGTGTTTTGATCTAACCAGTGAGCACTTGCACCAGCAATAGAAAAACCAACATCTAGAATCGGATAATCATACACATCACTTTCACCATGGATGGTAAAATTAGTACGGTTAAAGTTTGCTTCAGGCTCGCCGTCTTCGGCTAACACTTTAAGGTTCATGACTAAGTCACCATCCCCCAGTGCTTTACCTGAACCTTCAGTACCGATATGAACAATAAAGTTGGCACATTCGCCATAGCCTTCTTTAAGATTAATGATCCAATAGGCACCATAATTAGGGTCAATACCATCAAACGAATGACCATTTGCCCAATCAGTTGAATCAAATGGCGGCGCATAGCTATCACAGGTGTCATTATTCCAAGTATGCAGCTTATAACCTGGGTAATTAGGGTTAGAATCAGTATTATCGTTATCTTTGATTCGGTTGTAATACAACACAGCTTGGTTTTCACCAGCGTAAGCTACAGGCTCTGGTAGCTCAGGGTTATAGCCCACAATACAGCTTTCATTTTTTGCATCTGGAAATTTAGGTGCAGGACAGCTTAATGGCGGCGGTGGTACACATTCGGTGCCCGCTGCATTAGGGATATTCGGTACATTACACGTTAACAGCACTTCACCTGGCTCAGATGAATCCCCACCACCACAACCTGCAAGCGTCGCTATACTGGCAGCAACTGCAGATAATTTCACGACTCTAGAAATACTCATCATGAGTGACTTCTCCCCATAGAATGTTGATTAAATTGCGTCATCAGTTTGTTGTTATTAATTTGATGACCCATCACACGAATTAACTGGATATTGTTCTTATTATTTTTGTTACATGGCATAAGTGAACCCCAAGTAAAATTCGCGGCCAAAGTACTGAATGGTGCCGGTTTTGTTTTCAGTGCCGAAGTAACTTTTAGTTGGCTCATCGGTTAAGTTATTCACTTGAAATAACACTCCTAAACCATCAGTCACTTGGTAAGACGCTTGATAATCAAGCACTGTTTCACCATCAAAGTTCACCACTTGTTCGTTAATGGCGACTTGCTCAGATACGAAATCATCACGGTAACGACCACTTAAACGAGTTTCGAAGCCTTCGTAAGAGTAAAAGAGCGTGGCGCTGACCACACTGTTAGATAACCCAGGTAAATCTTGCGTTGCCGTGTCACCACCTAAGTTAGTAATGGATTGCACTTCAGACTCGGTGTAAGAGTAACTGGCGTTAAACCCTAGCCCTGACCATCCTGCTGGTAGTGAAGCAAACACTTGGGTGTAAGCTAATTCAAGACCACGAATATAGCCGCCTTCAGCGTTATTGACTGCTGTGGTGTAAGTACCGTTAGTGGTTTCAATTTGCTCACCACTATCTTCATCAATAATGTAATCAGGGACGTTAAAACCGTTACCTTTAAAGTCAAAGTTATCAATCGCAATCGTGTCAATGAATGAGTCAATATTCTTATAGAAGACAGCAGCGACGACAGCCCCTTCATCAAAGTAATACTCATAAGATAAATCGTATTGATCTGCATAGAACGGCATTAAGAATGGGTTATTGGTACTTGAACCATTGATTTCACCATCATCTGAAACCGATGCACTGATATCGCCAGCTAAGCGATTAATCGGTGGGCGAGACATCACTTTTGCAGCGGCAAAACGGATCTGTGAGTCATCAGTGACTTTAAAGTTTAAGTTGATAGAAGGCAGGTAATCGGTGTAATCAACCCCCTGAACCGTTGGCGCATAGTTTTGGTTGATAATGCCAATTTCATCAGTAATATTCTGCGCACCTAAAGTCGGATCTCCTTCTACATTTTGAAGCATGGTCGCTGACTGGTCGGTATTAACCACACGAACACCAAAGTTACCCGTAATTGGTAATCCACCAATTTCCGTATCAATGTTTGCCATGACATACCCAGACAAGACTTCTTCATACACCTCGCCACTTTGCAGCACTGACCAAGAATAGTTAGTTGTGTAGCCTTGTGGATCGATGACTCCACCCGCATTACCCCAAGTTTGTACAGGTTGTGGCGTGCCATCTGGGAACCATGCATTTAACGCTTTATCTAAATCAATGGCTAAATAAGAAGGGAAATATGAAAAGTCACCATCCCAGTCAACAACCGTTGTCATATCATCGGTAAGTTTGAGTGGCGGCTCAGACTTTGAAAATGCACCATCATTACCGTATTCAAATACTGAGCGATCGTTTGAGTAAGTGCGATCTGAATAGCGTGCACCAAATTCTACACTTGCGATAAAGTCATTCTCTAACTCATAAGTAAAATCTACTCGGTATGCTTTCACTTCATCTTCGTTTTCAAACGGATAAATACCGTATTTACTGACCATCACTCGGTCGATATCAGAAAATGCATCCGCTTGATTAAAGCCAACATCGGGTAAATCTAAACCATTTAATAAATAACTTACTGAGACATTCTCATCAAAAATAGGCGCATCCGCATTCGCATCAACAGCGACATTTGACCAAAGTAAGCCGTTTCTGAAATCACTTTTAGCCGCTGATAACGACACATCGACATTGACGTTTAATCTGTCTGTTACCTGCCAATCACCATTGATACCAAAGCTGTCGACCTCATCAAAATCTTGGTTATCATCATTGACGATTTCGACACGAGTGTAGCTTTTAGAAGTGCGGTTAAACGTGCCGCCGATAACTGAATTACCATCATAAGTTGGATTTGAAACACTGGCATCGCGGCCGCCAAACTTGGTACGAAAACCACGAGCAAATGATTCGCTGTCAAAGCGGGACATAAAGGCATCAGCCTTTAACACAAAATTATCTACTGGTGCCCACTCAATGGCGGCCATGTAACCATTTCGAATTTCAACACCACCTAGATGTTGTACCTCAAAACCTTCACTGATGTATTCGTTCGCAGGGTTATCTTCAGGTCCATTGGTATCCCCTTCAATGCCGTCAACATCCTTGGAATCATTGTAAGCAAGGCCAATAAATTGGGTTGCGACACTCGGCTGTTCAAGACGAGCGTAACCCACTGCCACACCTAAGGTATCCTCTAGGAATTTACCTTGATATGAAAAGCTTAAACGAGAACCAAAATCTTCGGCACCGTACACTTCATCGGCACGATCGTTATACATACCACGCACATTGGCAGTAAAGTTATGTTGTTTATCTTTGCTTAGAGGACTGACGGTTGTCAGCTCAACAGTACCCGCAACACCGCCTTCAATAAGGGAAGCTTTAGGCGACTTGTAAACCGCTGCAGAACTAATTAATTCAGAAGGGTATTGGTCAAACTCAATACTACGAGAACCGCTCGTTGATACTTGTTCACGTCCATTTAAGGTTGAAAAAACAAAGCCACCCGACATACCACGAATGTTAATTTCAGCAGCTTGACCACCAGTACGTACTGCAGAAATACCAGGTAAACGGGTCAATGCATCGGCCATTGAAACGTCAGGTAGTGCACCTAGGTCATCGGCAGATAATTGCTCAGAAACGGTATCCCCATAACGTTTTGAGTTAAGTGAATCAATCAAACTACGACTATAGCCTTTCACACTGATCCGCTCGATGCCAGTTTCAGCTTCCGTATCATCCGCTTCATTGCTAGCTAACGCATTTGTGGGTTGTGTATTCTCTGTGGCACTCACTTCGACATCAGCTGTCGAAGATTGAACCGTTTCAGTTTTTATCTCATCGGCCGCAAATGCGTCATTAGGAGTCAACATAATACTGACTCCTGCCGCTGCTAGCGCTAGTGATAACACACTAGGTTTACAATTGAACATTGAATTTCCCCTCACCTTACTGACTTTATAGTCACCCAACATTCAGTTATACGACTCAGACTAATGGAATATCAGGCATTATTATCGAGTTATAGTAGTCATGGATAAGTATTAGTCTCAATTTTTTGCATACGTATTCATAACAAACCATTAACAAACAAATTCAAAAACGCTTACATAAGCGAATGAATTAATGTGCAAAAAACAAACAAAGTGAAATGCAAAGGTATTTTTACGAATACAATAGAATTGAATTTTCTAAGCTTTAGTAGATTTCATCAGGTACTCAGGTAAAATGCAGGCTCGGTAAAAATGTATTTAAGGTAAGAACGCTAATTTATTTAGCAAACAATCGACTTTAAGCATTTGAATTGGCTAATAAAGGAAGCATTAATGGGTTTTAAGCTAACGGTAAACTGGCAAGCGGATCATTTTGAACATACCGCACCTGAATTTAACCGAGATCACCAAATTGAGTTTGGTTCAGGGCAAGTGATACAAGCTTCTTCAGCACCTGAGTACAAAGGTAATGACGAAAAAATTAACCCAGAAGAAAGTCTTTTGGCCGCCTTATCTTCGTGTCATATGCTGACATTTCTAGCCATTGCGCACTTAAAGCGATTAACTGTCGTATCTTATCAAGATAATGCCCGTGCTGAACTTGGTAAAAACGATTCAGGAAAATTGTCTGTCACTAAAATGCTCTTAAACCCGCAAGTAACGTTTGCTGAAGGCATTGAAGTCAGTAATGAAGTATTGCAAAAAATACACGATAAAGCCCATGCTAATTGCTTTATTGCGAACAGTATTAACTCTGAAGTATCAATAAATATCGATTAATATTCATTACCGAGTTAAGACAGATTTAACCTCTACTCAGCAACCGAGTAAGACATAAAAAAAGCCAATCATTGTGATTGGCTTTTTTAGTGTCTAGATGACTTATTAGTAAAGCCTTCGTCAGATGTATTTCAATTTACACTATAAAAAAACAATAATTTAAATCACCAAGCAACCGTTTCCTGTTCTGCTTAGTCACTTTTAAAAGAGTCTATGGTTTAGGTAAAATATCCTCTGCAGTGCCTTGTTGTGGAATAGGTTTAGCACGTAAAGGTAGGATCGGCGTTTGTTTTAGTTCCTCTTTAAGGTAACTAATGGCCTTTTCAAGCTGCGCATCAGCACCGGTAAACGTTGCATAAGGTAAGTTATCGACTTCAATATCAGGTGTAACACCGTAGCCTTCAACAATCCAACGACCATCCATTGCATATTGAGGATACTCAGCGACGCGTGCCATTCCATTATCAGTCACTCGATTACGCCCTGATAACCACACTCCAGCACCAGCAGTTTGCTTGCCAATAATAGGGGCTAAACCTAATGCTTTAATCCCTGCTGAAAAAGTTTCACCATCTGAGTACGTCATTTGATCTGCAAGCACCACTAAATGGCCTCTAAAGGTTTGTTGCATATTGGTATTTGCTGAACCATGGGTCGGCTGCCAAAATGCCCAAGCACGGCGAAGCAGTTTTTCAATTATCCAGCTATCAATGTTTCCGCCTCGGTTTCGACGAACGTCGATAATTAAGCCATCCTTATCGTAATTGGTGTAAAACTCGCGTGCGAAACTTTCGATATCACCTGAGCCCATGGCATACAAATGCAAGTAGCCCATTTTGCCATCGCTGGCTTTAGCCACTTTGTTGGCGTTATTGTTAACCCAATCTAAGTAACGTAATTTAGCATCTGCGCCATTGCTATGAGGCACAACAATGGTTTTATGGCTATCTTTGCCACGCTTTAAATCAAGCAATACCTGTTTTTCGGCTTGGTTTCGCAAGCTATGCGTTACATCCGCAACCGAGTTAATGGCTTTGCCATTAATGGCGACAATGATATCCCCTGGTTTAGCATCCACATTAATTCGCCCAAGGGGTGAAGCTTGAGAAGGCAACTCAGGATCATTCTGATAAATATGACCGATAATCACTCCTTTATCGGTTTGTGATAATCGCGCACCTAAACTAGCCGCAGTTGCAGTCTCATTTTTAGTGACATCACCACCACGAACTTGGGAATGCAATGAATCGAGTTCCCCCATCATTTGCTTAAATATGTCATTAAGCTCGTTACGATCGGTCAATCTTTTTAATAAAGGTTGGTATTTTTGTTTAATGGCAGCCCAATCTTTACCTCGCATGCCTTTATCGTAAAAAGAGTCTCGATGCATCAACCAAGCATCTTCAAAAATTTGCTGCCACTCTTGCATAGGTGAGATAGCCAGCTGCCATTGAGCGATATCAACTTGAGTGTTTTTAAGTTCAGCAGGTAGCTTATCGCCTGCGGCAACAATATGCATTTCAGCAGGGTTAGACTGCTTAGTTATGAGTAATTTCTCGCCGTCAGCAGACACAGCATAACCACCGATATCAGCCCCAAACTCGCTAATTTCAGCAGAGAGATGATCAAATTTAATGAGCTTTAAACTGGTCTTATTGGCATGAGTGTCCAATAAATACAACTTATCTTTTAGCACAGTTAAATTAGCATAATTCCCTGATGCAACGGGTACTTGCCAAAGACGCTGAGTAATCCCTTTCCAGTCAACTCTGATTTTTTTAGTTGCGGTATTGGTCGCTTCTTCTTTATCTGCAATGGTACTTGCATTGAGTTCAGTCGGTTTTTCGAATGGAAATAACGCCTTCTCATTGAGTGCAATCGCAAACACTTGGGTGCGTTTATCAAAAATTGGCCCCATGTTTCTATCACCCCAAGGTGAACCTGGTGTTGCATCAAAGTGGCGATTAGATAAGAAATATAACCACTGTCCATCAGGACTAAAACTAGGTGAAAATGATTCATATTTATCGCTAGTTAATGCTTGTGCTCTTTCATCTGATAAGGAGTACAGCACCACCTGTGGACGCTGCTTACCAATTTCAGACTTAGTCACGGCGATAAGCTGACTGTTCGCAGACCAAACAATATCTGCATATTCGCCTAACCCTTCTCCATTAACGATAATTTTTTTATTCTTGCCTTTTTTCAAGTCCAATAGCCACACGTTGCCGTCATAATCATCGTGAGCAATATAACGACCGTCTGGTGAAAGGTGTAAGCTCGTTCGTAGCGATGAGCCATCTTTGGTTAATTGTTTCGCACCTTCGCTACCATCCGCTGGGAATTGCCAAATCTCTTGTTGACCTGAAGCATCACTGATGCCGTAAACCCATTTTCCGTCGACACTAAGAGCACCATTACGAACTCTAGCATCAGCAGGGGTTTTAATTTGAATCAGTCTACTGCCGTCATGACTGGCAACGGCGACATGACTACGTGCTGTAATAACCGCTTTATTACCCTTTGCAGCAAAAGCAACTGACGTGGCATATTGCATTGGATCTGCAATCCATTGCTCACGACGATGAGGAAAATCTGAAGTCAAACTAACATTGACGATGGACGAACTATTATTACTAATATCAAATACGTTAATGTCTGCGCCATGTTGAAACACTATACGTCCCTGATTTAATTGAGCGTCACGCACTTGCCACTCTGAAAATTGAGTATGCTGAGTCATGTCCTTGCCATCAACTGACATAGACCAAATGTTATCATTGCCAGATTGATCACTGACAAAGTACACGCGATTTTGCCACACCATAGGTTGTCTTACAGAACCCTGATGGGAGGCGGTAAGCTTTTGCGCTTCTTTTTTGCTACCCAGCTCATAGCGCCAGATTTCGCCTAATGCGCCACCTCGATAAACCTTGGCGTTATCTCCACTGGCTTGTAGACCAAATTGAGTGAAGTAAACATATTTACCTTGCGCATCAATCGCACCTTCAATGGCATCAGCTAGGGGAAGATCGGTTACGATTAATGACGATGGATTAACTGTTTTTAGTACCCAGTAATTTGCTGGACCATTGGCATTGTCAGTGGCGTATAGAATCTCACCTGAAGCAGTCCAACCTTGCAGGCGAACCCGGCTATTCTCAAAGCTCACTCGTTTTGCAACTCCGCCGGCCATTGGCATAACATACACTTCAGTTGCACCGTCATAATTGGCAGTAAAAGCCAACCACTGACCATCTTTTGAAATAGTCGCATCTAACTCTTCAGCTGCTTGAGTCGTCAATCTTGTCGCTGTAGTTTGGTTTAACTGACTGGTCCATAAGTCGCCTTCAGCGGTAAACACAACGGTTTGGTCGTGCAATGCTGGCGCACGATAGTATCCTTGATTTTCACTACTGACCGCTTGAAAAGCGATTCCTGAAAGCCCAAGGGCCAGCATGCAAGCGGTAACGGATTGACGAAGTTTCATGGTCAGAAAAGTCCTTGTAAATATTATTATTTTCAAGCACTCAAATTAGCAAAAAAAATGCAACTTATCAGTATCAAAATACGTTAATTAATGATTTATCCTCGATGAATTTGTAACCGAATACGTTAGTAAAAATACTCATCAGAGAATAAGGATTAACATGATTAAGTTAAGATAAAAAAAGGTAATAATATCAATTAAATATTATTACCTTTTTAATATTATGGCTTTGCGCTCACGGCGGCACTATTGAGTAGTCAAATGCCTTTTTAATTGCTGATACACTTCATGTTGTGGATGTTCTAATTCCACAATCCTAGGGAATCGCTGTTCAATCGTTTGTAGATATCGTTCAGCTTGTTGCCAATCTTTATCTTTAACTAATTGTGTTAATGTTTCCAAAGCTTGTTCGACTGAGTCATGTTGCATTAAAGGTTGTGACTGCATTTTATCTATCTTGCTAATACCTTGTGCTTCAGACAGTTTCATTTGACTTCGAGCGATATCTGAAGCGTGTTCCGTACTCACTTTCGGTGCTGCTTGTTGTTGAGTTAATGCTTGTATGGCTTGAGTCTCTTGCTGTGCTTCAGCCATCGTTTCAACATTCTGCTCAATACTTTGCTCACTTCCCTGCTCAATACGTTGACTTGAACTTACAGGTTCATCAGCAAAAGTATTGGGCTCTGCACGCATCATAGCTGGCGAAGATGTCGTTTGATTAACCTCTGTCGCCATTGGAATCGCCTCTTCAATATCTGTCACAGCATGTTGATTAAACTCAGGATTGAGTAACATAACCGATGCTATGATCATCACTGATGCAGCACTTGATAATGGCAATTTATGCTTATGCCAAAAACTCACCTTAATCACATTGGAGTTGGAGTTCTGCTGTGTTGTCTGTGTCGAACGCATTTTTGACTGAGCCAAAATTGCAGCATCAATCGCCGCAGAAGGCCGCTCTATATTTTGTAGCTTATACAAAGCAGAAATGTCTTGCTGCAACGCCGCAAAAGCTTCGTCAGTCATAGGTTCAGAGTCATTATTATCATGCTTACTCATGAGTCATTCCCTCCCACTTATTGGCGACACATTGTTTGATACTTTGATACGCATAGCGAATTCGGCTTTTAGTGGCTTCAACGGTAACATTAGCAATATCACTGATGGCGCTGGCTGTTAAGCCTAACTCGATGTTCAACAGAAATGCTTCTTTTTGCACCGCTGGTAATTTAGCTACGCAGGCTTTAAGTAATTGCGCTTGATGCTGTTGCTCTAAAACTTCATCTGGTCGCCCATTGAATTGTTGATTACCAATGTTGGCATCAAACTCATCCATGCCCTGCTCACCTAATTCATCAAGCTTATCTAATGGTTTTACAGCACGGACATGATCGATTAATAAATTATGTGCAATACGGTATAACCAAGTAGTAAATTTAGCAGTAACTTGGTAATTATCAGCGGCATTAATCACTTTGCCCCAAGTATCTTGATATAAATCTTCTGCTAAGGTGTTATCGCTTATTTGGCGTACAAAGTAGCGATAAAGCGGCCCTTTATGTTTACTGTAAAGCGCTTCAAAAGCGTGAGCATCACCTTGCTGATAGTCCAACATTAATTGTTCATCGGATCTATCAACAGCTCTATTAGCTTGCTGATTTATTTCGTTATCTGTCACCACTGACTACCTTGGTTATAGGCTATTTTCGCATTAAACCAGTTTGCCCAGCGACGTAGGTAATGTCCACTTATTCACTGCATTGAGTCATAAAAAAACCTCATTCAATTTTCAGTTAACCTGAAATTAATGGTTTTGATTCTTTGTTTGCTTACCCTCTAACAACTCACCCTGTTTTGGTGGCAAAATGGGCTGCGGCATTGGATAAGGCGTGACCTGATTGGGAGGACGATATTGTTTACCTTGTTGCGACTTGGTTAGCTCATAAACCGACTTAACAAGCGCTAAAAACTCAATTTTATCGGTTGATGCGTTATCGCCCACAATTTGATTTAGTTCATTCACCGACTGGTTAGCAATATGCACTAATTCGTCATAATTAAACTGATGCACATAATGATTGTGATTAATAAGCTGACCCAGTCCAGCCACCGCAGTCGCAAATCGAAACTCAGGGCTAGCTTGTTCAAAGAACTTATGTTGCTGCGATATATCAATCGCATATTCAGGTATTAACTGTTGTTTAGCTGTGGATCTGGAATCCAAAATGACTAATTCGGCCATCGTTGTTGCGCTAAAACCTTGGTGAACACCACGATTACCAGCAGTATCACCCTCAATATTATTAACACCTACACTCATGGTTTGCTCGTTATATCTAAGCTCATATAACGCAACAAACTGTTTAGCATCACTCAGTTTGATATGAGGTTGAACATGTTGTGCAGGCCCCTTTCTACTATTAACTGCGGTATTGGTTTCATAGCCAATTAAACGATACTCAGACACTAATCTAGGGTTAAACCTCACCAAAGTCTGTAGCCAATTAAAACCCAATTCGGCTTTTTCGCTGGCATTCGCGGTCAATTCAACATTCACAAGTAGTAAAAACGTGCTTTGATTGAATGGCGATGGCGCAAGTTCAGTGGTCACTTTATAGTTTTTTGACAACTCGCCGCTGTTAGCTAATGTGTTGTCAAATCGATAATCGAAATAGTTAACTAATTGATGGCTACTAACTGCGTTTCGTAAAGGTAACTGGCCTTGAGCTATCAAGGATTGTAGCGCATCGTAATCAGTATCATTAAAGGAAAGTCGGTATTGCGACAGCGGCGTTTCCCCTGTCACCATATTGCCACCATGACCATCAATGCTCAGCTGCCCTTGATAAACCCCAGGTTTAACGGGCGGCATCGTCGGTTTTTTAGGAAGAATAATCGGATCAATTGGCTCTGCTTGAACGGCATTAGGTTTGTTCGTGATCTCAGCTCGCACATGTAGAGTAAGATTCACTAACAACACCAATAGTAATGTCAGACCAACTAAAATAGACGGCCATAAACGCCCTTTTTTGAAGTAATAGCCCTCCAATTTTTGACGTGATAACTTCGATGATGTTCCCATTTTTAGCCCCTTAACCGTTTTCACCTATTAGTAATAACGGATAACAAATCAAAAAGGGTTAAATTTTTTAAATAATATCAGTATTGCCACGACTCAAAAAATAATAACGGTTATTACTGACTAAAAACACGTTCTAATTCAGGAATTAAAATGGCTTGTTCAGCCTCACCAAAAAAGTCAGCATGCATTTGAATAAAAGCTTCTTGAAAACTTTGTAGACCCATAATTCGGTCAATTTCAGCAATGACTTTTTTACCTTTTTCGCCTTGTGAACAAACGATGTAGCCATAAATAGGCTGAGTCACATGACGAATAGGAATAGATTGATAATCTAAGCTCTGGTTATTGTCTCGTAAAAAGGCATCGACCACTTCACTGTACTCGATAATCCCCTTTACTCGCTCTGCTTTAAGCATTTTAATTAAACTGTTTGAAGAGCCCATCCCGCCACGAATATAGTATTGATGTGGGTTTCTTTTTATTTTCTCATCAATAAAGTCACCATAAGCTCTATCTTTGACGACCCCAAGTTGACCATGTGTATCTGCAGGAAAATTCGCTAAATCAAACTCTTTGGGAAAGAGTTCCCGATGATGACTCATTACGATTAATCTAAGTGGAGGGTAAACACTGATAGGATATTTGGAAAAATGAGCGACACTTTCACGTTCTTTGGTTTTTATTTTATTAAACATGCAACTATTTTGCTGTTTAGATAACTCTAACCAACCACGAGTCATGCTGACTTGCTCTTGGTCAAATGAAAGCTGCTCATCACTAAACTCTGTTAATAATGCAATCGCTTCCATCTCTTCATTACCAGAAATAGACACTATCGTTTCATCAACTTCCGTTAACATAACGGCATGAGTTGCAGCTATAAGCTGCTGATTGAATGTAGTAAAAAAAAATACAGTGCAAAAAACTAGTCCCTTAGTCTTTAACCTTTCGAATGCCATAAAGTACCCTCGAGTTCAAAGCCTATGTCATTAACAGTAGAGTACCCTGTTAGCATTCGCAATCAGAAACTGAGTTTCAGCCGCAGAAAACACTGAAATGCAGCGAAAATAAAGCCAGCATGCTATTATCTAGCCCCTTTTTTATCGTCATGATTTTCATGGTGATAAGCCCTGTACCCTACGCAGGGAAAAGTAAGAAATAACCTAATAATATAAGTGTGTTAAGGAGTTATCATGCAAGCCCTTGTTGCCGTAGTAATGGGATCTAAGAGTGATTGGCCCACCATGGAAGCCGCCGCAGAAATAATGGATAAGCTTCAGGTGCCATATCATGTTGAAGTCGTCTCAGCGCACCGTACTCCTGACAAACTAATGGACTTTGCAAGCACTGCTGCCGATAAAGGTTATAAAGTGATTATTGGTGGCGCCGGTGGTGCTGCTCACTTACCTGGTATGATCGCTTCAAAAACCCGTTTACCCGTTCTTGGCGTGCCAGTACAAAGTAAGGCGCTTTCAGGAATGGATAGCTTACTGTCAATCGTTCAAATGCCTAAAGGTATTGCAGTGGGTACCTTAGCAATCGGCACAGCGGGTGCATTTAATGCTGGCTTACTTGCAAGTCAAATCCTTGCTGTAACGGACGCTGAACTGGCTGCTCGTCTTGATGCATTTAGAGATGATCAAACTAACACCATTCTTGAAAACCCAGATCCGAGGGAAGCTTAATAATGGCTCAGCAAAACCCTAAACAACATAATGTCTGGGTACTTGGCGATGGCCAACTCGGCGCCATGCTTTCCCATGCTGGTCAACCTTTAGCAATCAATGTCCAACCTGTGGACATCATGACGCCATCTAATGAGCGTTTACCGCTGAAAGATACTGATATTATCACTGCAGAGCGTGAGCAATGGCCAGAGTCATCCCTAAGCCTGCAATTAAGTGAACATCAGCATTTTATTAATGGCCCCGTTTTTGGGCGTTTGGCTGACCGCTTTACCCAAAAAAGCTTATTGGATGAACTGTCGGTTCCGACATCGCCTTGGGAATTAGTTGATGACAATACCGATACCTCAAACTTGCATCAGCAATATGGTGATCGAGTATTACTTAAACGCCGCACTGGCGGTTATGACGGCAAAGGTCAGCATTGGTTAAAGCAAGCTGAAGGAACAGAAATCCCCGCTGATTGGCGCAATGAAGCCATTGCAGAGCAAGCAATCAATTTTGATGAAGAAGTATCAATTATTGGTGTCAGAACCCAAAGTGGTGAATGTGTTTTTTACCCATTAACCCTTAACTTACATCAAGATGGTATTTTAATGGCTTCTATTTCGCCATTAAGCCGATTAGACCACCTTCAACCACAAGCTGAAGCAATGTTAACTAGCGTCATGGATGCTCTCGATTACGTGGGAGTTATGGCGATGGAATGTTTCCGTGTCGGTGATGAGCTACTGGTGAATGAGTTAGCACCACGAGTGCACAACTCAGGGCACTGGACACAGTCAGGCTGCCACATCAATCAGTTTGAATTACACCTGCGTGCATTGTGTGATTTACCGATCCACACCCCACAAGTTAACTATCAATGTGTGATGGTTAACTTAATTGGTGTGGATAAAGACGACCGCTGGCTAAGCTTACCGAATGCAGAGCTATTCTGGTACAACAAAGAAGTCAGAGTGGGCCGTAAAGTGGGTCATCTCAATTTATCAGCACACAATAAAGCGATGGTTGACGACAGTATTGCACTATTACAACAGTGGATGCCTGAGCAGTACCAAGCCCCTCTTGCTTGGATATTGGCTGAATTCGAGCGTTAAATTGTAGTGAGTCATGTTCGCTATAAAGCAAAAAAGGAGCCTAAGGCTCCTTTTTTATTTGCTACCTTTAAGCTTGTTAAATACACACTCGGGTTAGTACTTGTTCAAGGTTTTCAGAGCTTGCCTTTTGTTGTTGTGCTCTTAATGAAATCGCTTCGAGATTTAATTGCACCTCATGGCTTAAACGTGAAATTTCAATCGCACGATTATTAATGCTTCCCGTTGAAGTTTGCTGACCTTGAATACTGTAAGTCATATTGCCAGCAACACTGTCTAACTGCTCAAAGACGTGTCCTATATCGCTAAAGGCTTGGGTCACACGCTGACATTGTTGTAGGCTTTCTTGAGTGACACGCTGACTTTCTCCGATGGCACTGACCGCATTTCCAGCTTTAGCTTGAAGCTCTAGCACAATTGATTGAATTTCAACTGTCGATTCTTGTGTTCGGTGTGCTAAGGCTCGCACTTCATCTGCTACAACAGCAAAGCCACGCCCTTGCTCACCCGCTCTAGCAGCCTCAATTGCAGCATTTAGGGCTAACAAGTTAGTTTGCTCGGCAATACTTTTAATGACTTCTAAAACGTTACCAATTTTCTGGCTATCACTGTTCAGCAAATCTAAATCAGACACCATGCTCTCAATGCCATTAGCAAAGGTCGTCATTGAGCTTTGGTTATTTTGTGCATCACTTGTTCCTGATGCTAATAGCTCTTTAACTTGAACTGATGTCGACTTAAGCTCTTCAGCATTAGTAAATAATTCGTCCGCAGTGTGAACAATCTCAGTTAAAGAAGCACTTATTTGTTCATTCTCTTGTGTGCTTTGACTCATTGATGACTCAGCAGCTCCCATTTGAGAAGCAAGTTCATATGATCCTGAGCGAACATCATTAGCATCGGCTCGAATCTCATCAATTACAGCTTTCAAATCTTCAATGAAATCGCTTAATCCATTACTGATATTAGCTATTTGGTCATCTCCATTATCCTTTAATGGCTTATCGGGCGCAGTATGGGTACTGACCACTAACGCTAAATAATGACTCAATACATTTAAGCGTTTTTGTACTTGCTGCTGGTAAACATATAACAAGGCAAACGACTGCGCAGTCCCTAAGCAAACAAGCAATATGACCAATTGGAATGTGGAGATTTGATCAGGAAGAAACAGTGAAACAACAATGGCGAGCAAGACAAACGACATGACGGGTAATAATAACCTCGTCTGCAATTTATTATTATCATTATGAGTTTGCATATAGGGTTCCGAAAACGAATAAATTATTTTAAACCTAAGTGGTTACAATTTTTATTATTGATAAATCGTAAGATGTTAAATCCTGTGCAACATTAAAGAATTAACACAATATCTACAATTGTTATCGGACATTGTCGCTGAAAGTTTAGATTTATTATTGTCAGTATTTTTATACAAATGAAATAAAAAAGCCTCGCATTGGCGAGGCTTATGGTTCAAGGCGATGGATTACCCAAAGAATAAACGCCATAACCAAGAAGAATCTAAGTCTTCTTTACAAGTGTGATACTGTTGAGCATAGGTTTTTGAACGTGCATCGACGCGATTGGCGACAGGGCCTAGCCACGCTTTGGCTTTATAAGTTCCCCGTTTGTAACCGCCCCATCCTTCGTGATAATTCAAATATTGATTTTTTGCGTCCCACTTAGAAATACCATTGATTTTATTAGTTTTATAAATAAACCACCCCATAAAATCCATCGCATCATCAAAGTTACTTCGACTCGACCATGAATTACCTGTTTCTCGTACGTAATCATCCCAAGTCATCGTTTTCGCTTGCGCATAACCATAAGCATCACTGGCACGTCCAATAGGAATAAAACCAAGAAAATATTCCATAGGCGGTGCAGCATTATGTTTAAACGAGCTTTCTTGATACATCATGGCTAAAGGCACATGAACCGGTACGCCCCATTTATCACGAGTATTGACTGCAGCTTTATACCAAGAGCGATTTTCTTGAAAAATAGAACACAGGTTGTCAGGCTCTTTTGGTGGAGGTGTGGCACAACCGGTAAGTTGTAATAATAAAATGGTGCCTAAAGCACGAAAAAACCACTTCATAAAAGCCCTTATAGCAAATGAAAACAACTGAATATGAAAAACCAAAGACGGGTAGATTCTCACATCAAAGTGACAGAGATGCAAACCGCTTTATCATAAAAAAGCTGACGATGTCGTTATAATAAAGCGACAAAATATCCCATGACTTAACTGACGATTAGACAGTGTCGCTTAAACGGTTATGGACTATCACGGATTGATATCATCGCAGTACATATAGGCTATTAACGATATTTTGAGGTCGCTAATTTTAAGAAGGCTAGTTTATGAGGCTAACTTTATATCACTTTGCTAAATGATTTTTCAGTCGCTTTTTAAATAACTGCGTTGAAGAAATAAATGTAAAGCGATTAATTGAACACGAGGAGAATGAAAAATAGGTATGGGACGAAAAATGACTAAGCATTATTCCTTGATGCAATTATCGCTTGGGGAGCATTGAGTATTTATCCCATCTTATCGGTAAATACACATTCATAAGACGCTTGCTTCCAAACCACTGGCTTCCAATAGTCGCTATTAAGCCCTGTATATGTTTTATCAACTTTAAGTTCAGCTGCTAAATGATAGCGCTGCTCACGTTCAACCACAATATCCAGCTTTTTGGTTTGTCTGGCTGCGAGTTTAACTTTCAATTCTGGCGACTCTATTAGCTCAGCTAAAGTAAACGTGTGCTTACCTGCTGTCAGTTTATAATAAGGACGCGAAATAACAGCTTGACCATCAAGATGTGTGACAACCACTCGATATAGGTTGTCTGCAGTCGGCGGCGTAATGTAACTCGCAACCGAACCACACATAAACTCATCATCTGATGAACTTGCACACCCTTGAAGCAGTGCAAGCATCATCAATAATAAGGCCGTTATCTTCATTGATTAACGGCAACTGCTGGCTGCGCTAAATCAGCAAAATAATCCGCTAAAAACTCATCAAAGCTCACTGCGGGTTGTGCTTCAATATCTTGCTGCACTCTTAGAGACTCTTGCGCTTCAGCTTCATATTCAGCCAGAGTGTTGGCTGATAACGGATAATTAGACAGGTACTCATGGTACTGTTTTGCAAGTTGTTTCACCCACACACCATGATCAATACCTTGATTAACTACATCTTCAAGCACACGACCAGATAGTGTTTTACTTGGGTCGTTAATCGCTTCTTGCCACTGTGATAATGCTTGTTGGTACTGATTTCCCTCACTATCAAGTAAAACAGCAAGTCGTGACATTGGCTCAAAAATATCACTTAACCATTCAGTTAACTTAACGTGTTGGCCCTTTCTACTTAAGGTTAAGTCAGGTTTACGACCTTCAAGTACAACAGCTTTTAAGTTAGCGGCTATTTCAGCCTCTCCTTCAACATCTGTTTTATCGGATGAAAGTAATAAACAATAAAGCAAGAACAAATCAAGGAACTTAACCTGACTAGCATCAATACCAATAGGGCTATATGGATTGACATCAAGAGCACGCACTTCGATATATTCTACTCCAGCTCTAGCAAGCGCTTCAGATGGTTTTTCACCTGATTTAGCAACGCGTTTAGCCCGAATTGGCGAATAAAATTCATTTTCAATTTGTAAAACGTTGCTATTCAACTGGCGATATTCATTGCCAACCTTAACCCCGATTTTTGCAAAGCTTGCTGAAGGCATTCTAATTGCTTCGCCTACACCCGCTAGATACTCAGGCAGCGAGTTATAACTAATATCTAGCTGCTCCTGCTCTTTATTGGTGTAACCTAAATCACTCATACGCAATGACGTTGCGTAAGGTAAGTAAAGTGTCCCTTTACCTGTTTTCTTAAAATCAAAATCAACTGGCTGTTCTTTAATAAACGAACTACATAGTGCGGGTGAAGAGCCAAAAAAGTATGGCAATACCCATACCAAACGGCGATAGTTACGGATCATGCCAAAATAAGATTCTGAGATAAAATCTTGTCGAGAAAGCTGTTTATCACTTTTCTCGTATAAAGCATCCCACAGTTTTTCTGACACTGAAAAATTAAAGTGAACCCCTGCAATAATCTGCATTAAAGGTCCATATCTATGAGTTAGCCCTTGACGATAAAGGGTTTTCATTTTGCCATTATTTGAACTGCCGTAACGGGCGATCGGAATATCTTTCTCATCGCCAACATAACAAGGCATGCTGACAGGCCAGAGTGTTTGGCCATTCATATTTTTAACACTGTAGGCATGAGTTTGAGTCAAGCCATCTAATAAAGTGTCAATATTAGAATTAACTGGAGTGATGAACTCTAAAAGAGACTCACTGTAATCTGTGGTAATACGAGAGTGAGTTAAGGCTGAACCTAACTTTTCTGGGTGACCGTCTTTTGCTAATTGACCAGAGTCATCGATTCTTAAAGCTTCACGTTCAATGCCCCTTAACATACCGAGCAGTGATTCACGACCTTGGTCGTTGGAAAGGTAATCGATTATTTCATTGAATGAGTTCAATTTGCTGTTCTCTTATTGTAACCCGAATTAATAACTCGAATTAATCACTCGAATTAGTCAGCCGCATCGGTTCATATTGCGACTTACAATCTGCTAGACCTGCTATTAAACGATATTATTTCCAACAATGCATAATAAAATCTGCTTCATTGAATAAATTTACGTTCAATCGTCTTAAAATAAAAAACGGTAACATCATTATTGTCACCGTTATGTGGTCTTTCATCATATCAGACCCTATAAAACCTATATAGGGTCTATATTTTTAAAAACAATAGCGAAACCTATTTAATCTCTTTTATAGGATAGCCTAAAGCTTCAAGTTTAGGTGAAATCACCGTTTTATCGCCAACAATGACCATAATCATACTCGATAAATCTAACTGCGCTTTAGCTAACTCGTTAAGTTCATCTTTACTGATTGTCGCCACAATATCAGCCTGTTGCTCAGTAAAATCATCTGCCAATTGGTAACGCTGTATCATGCGCATAAAGCCCGCTTTTTGATATGGGGTTTCATACTCAAGCGCTTTACCTTGAGAAATAGAACTGCGCATGAAAGCTAACTCTTTATCCGTCATGCCTTCAGCTTGGAAACGTTTTATTTCATTCACAAATTCAGTCACAGACTCAGCCGTTACATCTGTGCGAACACTGGCAGTTGCTTCAAAACGACCGATAACATCATTACCATTAAAGCCAGTTCTTGCCCCGTAGGTATAACCTTTATCTTCACGTAGATTCAGGTTTATACGACTATTAAATGCTCCACCTAATGGGTAATTCATTAAGAAAGATTTAAAATACTCCCCTGTCGCATCGTAAGGTAATGCTCGCTTACCGATCTTAATCACTGACTGAGCCGCACCGGGTTTATCAATAACGTAAATAGTGCCACCAGCAAGTGTTGGGAATGTTGGTAAGGCTTCAGCTTTATTTGCACTGCCTTGCCATTTCTCCAGTACAGAAAGTTCAGACATCAGCTGTTGTTGAGGTAAATCAGACACTAACACCATCTGCGCATTACCTGCTTTATATTGGGTTTGATAGAACTGCTTTACGTCATCTAATGTCAACGCAGAAACTGTCGCTACACTGCCTGAGGCTTGTACGCTAAAGTGAGTATCTTCGCCAAAAAGTAATCCTGAAAATGCTCTACGAGCGAGATAGTTAGGATCTGATTCTTGGTGTTGTAACCCTTGTATTTCCTGTTGTTTTAGACGCTCAAAATCAGCCTCAACAAAACCTGGCGAAAATAACTTTTCTTGTAAAATTGCCAACGTAGGTGTCAGATTTTCAGTCAAACTCGATACTTGAATGTAGCTCTGAGTAGAGGTTGCTCCAAATGAAATACTACTGCCTAGCATTTCAAGTGCGCCTGCTAATTCTTCTGTTGTTCGTTTTTGACTCGACTCATTTAACATTGAAGCCGTTAAAGAGGCGACACCTGCTTTTTCAATTTCAGGTAACCGATTACCGCCATCAAGATAAATTAATAACTCTACCGTTGGGGTTTCATGGTTTTCTGTTCCCATGACCTCGATGCCATTTGCTAGTGATGCATTCCATAGCTTTGGTACTTTAAGCACGGGCGCAGCGCCTGCCTTCGGCATCACGGTGCGATCGAAGCTTGAAGTGATTTGACGAACATTCTCTGTTCCTGTTACCGCTACATCGGCCACTGATTGCGTTACCGGAGTGAAGTTATCCTCTTTAGCTATAAGCTGTTTAGCCCCTTCAGGAACCACACTCATTACGACCATTGGTTTATCTTTGATATAGGTTTTAAAAACCCGCATCACATCTTCTTTGGTAACACTGGCATAACGAGCTAAATCACTGGCGACCATATTAGGGTTATCAAAAAAGGTTTGATTGTAAGCCAGTGTAGAAACTTTGCCTTTCACACTTTGCATGCCGTAAATGGTATCGGCTTCAAATTGCACTTTTACTTTTTGTAGATCGTCATCGGTCACACCACGCTGCTCAAACTCGACAATCGAGTCATTAATTTTTTGCTCTAATTTAGCAAGGTCGGTACCTGATGCAGGATTTGCCAACGCATATAGAGTCAAACGACACGATAACTCTTGGCAAGGATGACCGACTGATGCCTGCACAGCAAATCCATCTTTAACCAGATTTTTGTATAACAGCGATGTTTTACCGCCGCCTAAAATGTTGGCCAATAAATCTAATGCAGCTTCATCTTCATGACGGGCATAAACTGTTGGAAAACCCATATAAATCAGAGGTAGATGCACCTTATCTTCCATCGAAATATATCGGGTTTCATCCAGAGTAACAGGGGTTTTAGGATCTGCTTTAACTTCAGGACCACGGGCTAACTCACCAAAGTACTTATTAACCATGGCAAGCGTTTGCATTTCATCAAAATCCCCACCAATAGTTAACGTAGCATTGTTAGGCCCATACCAACGTTTAAAGAAGTTACGAACATCATCAACCGTTGCACGTTCTAGATCTTCTGGCCAGCCAATCACAGGCCATGAGTATGGGTGTCCCTCAGGAAACATGGCTTGATTAAAGCGTTCATTCAAACGGCCATATGGTTGGTTGTCGATACGTTGAGCACGTTCGTTTTTCACCGTTTCACGCTGAACTTCAAATTTCTCACTGGTTAATGCTGGCAACAAAAAGCCCATTCGGTCTGACTCTAGCCACAACATTTTTTCGAGCTGGTTACTTGGCACGGTTTCAAAGTAATTTGTTCTATCGGTATTAGTCGTTCCGTTAAGCGTACCGCCAGCTTCTGTGACGACTTTAAAGTGTTGCTCATCTCCAACATGCTGGGAGCCCTGGAACATCATGTGTTCGAATAAATGAGCAAAACCACTGCGGCCTTCTACTTCACGAGCAGATCCCACATGGTAAGTAACATCAACATGAACAAGAGGATCTGAATTGTCCTGATGCAAAATAACTGTCAGTCCATTCTCTAACAAATATTTTTTATAAGGGATACTCACCGCGTCAGATACGCCAACGGTTTCGATTAAAGTCACGCCTTGAGGCAAACTGGAGGACGTTTTTACTTCATGTGCGCAGCCACTTATGGCAATAGAGATCGCCGCTGCTAAGATCCATTTCTTCACTTAAACTTCCTTTAAAAAATTAATAGCATAATAGTATGGGCTTACGACCCTGCTTTATACAGATAGTTTCCAATAGTAGTGAAAATTGCGCTATGGCTTGCAAAAATACAAACTAAAGTGATTGAAAGTTATATATTAATATTCAATATGATGGATACCCTACCTCGTAGGGTCATTATTACCACGCCAACATAAATGCTGCCACAATTAAAGAGTAACGAATCGTTTTACCGATGAGTATCATGATAGTCGATTGGATAATAGGTAACTTTAGCCATCCTGCGATTAAACATAAAATATCGCCGATTAATGGCAGCCAAGATAACAATAACGCCCAATAGCCATATTTTTCGATTAATTTTAGTCCATGTTGGTATTTTTTAGAGGCAAAGTCCTCTGGCGTCTTCGCAAAGCGGCCTAAATAGCCTAAATAATAACTGGTGATTGCCCCTAACGAATTACCAATACTGGCCACAACAAGCAATGCAAACCACGTTTGTGGGGCTTCATTCAATAAAGCGACAAGTAAAACTTCTGAGCCTCCTGGTAACAAAGTTGCTGCTAGAAAGGCCCCGCTAAACATTAACCATAACGCTGTCATTTACTTTACCTGATGATATTTATAGAGTTTTAATCACTTTGAAGTCACACCTTACTAAGGGTTAGCAAGTTGTTGAAATTTAAAGTACATTTAACAAGTCTCAAAAATGGTATAAGTTATATCAAAAACGGTTTGTCCCGTTATGATTGACTCAATACAATTCGAAAAATTGCTCCACCGAGAACTGTAGATAAGCAATATTAAAATAAGCTGAACCTTAATGATGTGAACCATCGTATTGCTTACGCAGCGTAACTTCCGCAATGACTATTCAATAGCCTTTGTGTAATTGTGTTCGGTTATTGAAATAATAATCCCCTTGCTGAAAACAACGGCAAGTATAATAAATAGTTGGAAATTTAATGATTTTTCAAACCTTGAAACGTATTCCTTTTTGGCAAAAAGTCCTCGCAGGTTTTGCTTTTGGTATCATGGCGGGTGTTGCTTTAGGCGAAAGCGCCGTAATGCTGAAACCACTCGGTGACTTGTTTATCAGTGCCATTAAAATGTTGGTCGCACCCTTAGTTTTCTGCGCCATTGTCGTTAGTATTACTTCTTTAGGTTCTCAAGCAAACCTTAAACGTCTTAGCTTTAAGACCTTAGGCCTGTTTATGCTAACAGGCACGGCTGCATCATTCATAGGTCTTGCCATTGGTAGTTCTTTTGATATGGGCGGCAGTATTGAGCTGGCGACAACGGAAGTGAGTGACCGTGATATTCCAGGGTTTGCTCAAGTCTTATTAAATATGATCCCAGTTAATCCTTTTGCCTCATTAGCAGAAGGAAAAGTACTGCAAATTATCGTATTTGCTGCATTAGTGGGTATCGCTATTAATGCTGTTGGCGAAAAAGCTGCACCACTTAAAAATACCATTTCAGCTGGCGCAGAAGTCATGTTTGAACTCACTCGTATGGTATTAAAACTCACCCCAATAGGTGTTTTTGGTTTAATGGCTTGGGTTGTGGGTGAGTACGGTTTATCAACTTTATTGCCATTAGGTAAGTTCATTATCGCAATTTATGTCGCAGCGCTCATCCACATCATTTTTGTCTATGGTGGCTTAATTAAATTTGTCGCTAAACTGAGCCCGATACAATTTTTCCGCAAAGCCATGCCTGCACAGTTAGTCGCATTCAGTACTGCATCTAGCTTTGGTACATTACCAGCAAGTACTAAATGTACTGAATCAATGGGCGTATCTAAACGCTATAGTGCTTTTGTTTTACCTCTTGGCGCAACCATGAATATGGACGGTTGTGGCGGTATTTACCCTGCTATTGCTGCAATCTTCATTGCCCAAATTTATGGTATCCCATTAGAAATGAGCGATTACATGCTTATTGCTGTGACAGCAACAGTAGCGTCAGTTGGTACTGCAGGTGTACCTGGTAGTGCAATGGTTATGCTAACCGTTACCTTAGGTGTTGTTGGTTTACCGCTTGAAGGAATCGCATTTATTGCGGCAATTGACCGTGTAATTGACATGATCCGTACAGCAACGAACGTCACTGGCGATATGATGACAGCGGTTGTTGTTGGTAAAAGTGAAGGTCAATTTGATGAAGCGCAGTTTAATTCAAATGAAAAAATCATTGAGCAAACAGCATAGTTAATGACGTAATAAAGGATTCGTTAAAGATTCAGTTAATTTGCGACCAAATCTACAAAACGGCAGATGAATTGTTCATCTGCCGTTTTCATTTTATAGCCCAACCTATTTAAAAGTCGCGAATGACATTAGGCTAAAACTTTGCGTTAAACCATACCCACGCTTTGTCAGTATCCACTTTACCTGCTGCAACATCACCAGCTGAATAAGCCGCATATTTAACGCCAACGGTATAGTGGTCGTATAATGGCATACTAAAGACGGCGTTGATTTCTGAGCCTAAATCGTCCACCGCTGCACTTGATTCATCCGCATCAAACTCGTGATAAGCCACCGCCCATTTACCACCAATCACACTACCACCAATAGATGCATACAAGTCAGCCAAGCCTTCTTTAGGTGTTGTTAAGAATTGGTCGGTCCAACCATTAAAGCCATGTAGTGTTGCAAGTGGAGTCGAGAAACCATAATCGCCACCATCTGAACCTAACAGCTCGTAGCCTACTTTGAAGGTAACCACTGAAAAACCAACGCCCCCCTCAAGGCTCATATAATCTGCAGAATAAGATTGCCCTGCTGTATCTGAATCCTGAGTGGCATATTCCGCTGTATAAAGTAACTTAATATCACCAATATCAGCTTTACCGGTAAAGCGAAGACCATAAGTGTCTAGACCGTTTTCAATATTAGTATCTTCTTCTAATAGGTAGCCATAGGCGCTTAACGTACCAAAACCCGTTTTTAATTGAGCATTGATTAAATTATCTTTTGAATCAATATCTTTTGCTTCTGCAAAAATACGATTTCGCTGAGTAATATAACCATAATCAATTTGGAACATATCATTGAACTTATATTCAAGCATGACGCCATCAAACGTCTGTCTATCTTGACGCCAACCCACATGTCCCACAAAACGCTGATTATCAAAGGTGATCACTTGTCGACCCCCTTTAACACTAAAACCTTCGTATTGGTATTTTAAAAATAGTTGATCAAGTTCTGTGGTTTCAGGATCGGCAATCACAGAATAATCAGGATTGTTTCCTAAAGTATCGTTATAGTCATCAACACCCGCTACGACACGTGAATCTTCGAACTCGACTAACGAACTAAAACCATAGTAATCAGCTGTGGCGTAAGTTAATCGGGTACGTAACGTAAAGGCATCTGCATCTTTTAATGCGTTATCTTGCTCTACCATTTCATAACGCAGATTCAAATCGACTTTCACTTTCCCTTCAGTCACAGCTTCTGCAATCGTCGTTGCTTCTGCAGCATGTACTTGGCCCATCAATGCCAAAGATGCTGGAGCAATAATGGTTAACGCTGATTTTGCTAACCTTTTATTGATAAAACTCGCAAGTTGATTCTTTCTCATCATATTTCCCTTGTTGTAATTAAATCTTGTCCATCAGAGTAATCTTAGCCAACATTAGCAGTTTCATCGTTACTAATTGATGAATTACTAATATTAATAGTCTCAACTTTTCGTTGCTTCTCGTATAAGAACTTCAATACTTCAGCACGTAGACGGTTATATTCTTTGTCTTCTGCCAGTGCTAACCGCTCTCTTGGTCTTGGTAAATTCACGTCTAAAATTTCACCAACCGTCGCTGCCGGGCCGTTGGTCATCATGACAATTTTATCGGATAGTAATACGGCTTCATCCACATCATGCGTAATCATAATAACGGTGTTATTCAGCTCGTTTTGAATTTCCATTAGCGAGTCCTGCATATGCGCACGCGTTAGTGCATCTAATGCGCCAAACGGTTCATCCATTAACAAGACTTCGGGTTCCATTGCCAATGCTCTTGCAATACCGACTCGTTGCTTCATACCGCCTGAAATTTCGCTAGGAAGCTTATGCATTGCATGTTCCATATGTACCAGCTTTAAGTTGTATTCAATCCAGTCCTTAATTTCAGCTTTGGATTTTTTATTCTTAAATACTTGTTTAACTGCTAGCTCGACATTTTGATATGACGTAAGCCATGGCAGTAATGAGTGGTTTTGAAACACAACGGCTCGCTCAGGCCCAGGCTCTGTTACTTCTGCGCTGTTTAAAATCACTCCACCTTGAGTGGCTTGATAAAGACCCGCTACGATATTTAGTACAGTTGACTTACCACACCCCGAATGACCTATGAGCGATACAAACTCACCTTTATTGATCTTCAGGTTCACTTCTTTAAGCGCTTTAAATGGACCATTAGGGGTAGGAAAATCCATATCGATATTACTGATATCTAAAAATACACTCATAATATTTACTCCTTGCGTCCCAAATTAACGGGCTTTATCCCATGAGAACCAAGCTTGTAGTGCAAGCATTGCTCTATCTAGTAAGAAACCAATAAACCCAATCACAATAACGGCTGCCATAATGCGAGATAACGACTCTGAACTTCCGTTTTGGAACTCATCCCAAACAAATTTGCCAAGGCCTGGGTTTTGCGCCAACATCTCTGCTGCAATTAACACCATCCAAGCCACACCGAGTGATAAACGCATCCCCGTGAAAATTAACGGTATTGATGCTGGTAATACGATTTTCTGCACATGAGTAAAGGCTGATAACCTCAATACTCGACTGACATTTAATAAATCAGTATCAATAGATGCGACTCCGATTGAGGTGTTAATGATCATTGGCCACAAACTACATAAAGTGACTGTGAGTAACGAATTGATAAACGATTTCGATAACATAGGATCTGGAGAGACATAAAGTGCGCTCACCACCATAGTAACCAGTGGTAACCAAGCCAATGGCGAGACGGGTTTAAACAGCTGCACAATAGGGTTTATTGCCGCATTTAAATTTTTGCTCAGCCCCATCCAAATACCCAATGGAATGGCGATAATCGCGGCTAATAAAAAACCTGACATCACGGTAATCAAACTCGTAAAAATCTGATCAACAAAGGTTTCTTTACCTGTATAAGCTCGTGTCTTTGGCACATAAGTTGGATCTTTTGCCACGCGGGCTTCATTACGCACTTTTTGACGCTCATAGAAAGCTGCCGCTTTTTCTCGTTCAGCCACATGTTCTTGGTAAAGCGAATCGAACTGAGCTACAACAGCCACTGGCCCCGGAAACTTACCCAACGAAGTGTTGATGTTATTTGCGCTGATAGACCATAAGACTAAGAACACGGTTAAGCCAATAATGGGTAACAGTAACGTTTTACTCATTTGACCTAGTTTCGAAAGCAACACGTTGGCAGATGACTTATCCATAGGAAGCCTCTGGGTAATTTTTGCAATGGTTGACATAGCTCTATCCTCACTTCGATAGCTGTAAATTACAGCTTATCGCCTTGTTTTAGACCAATGCTGAACTTATTGATGTAAGCATTAGGCGCGCTCCCGTCATACACGATATCGTCAATAAAGTGCTGCTGAGGTTTTTTAAAGCCAGTTTCAGTTGCAAAGTCTGGGAAATGTTTTGCATCAATGGTTTTGTCATCAATTAAGGATTGAGCAGCTTTGGCATAGATATCTGGGCGATAAACTTTCGCAGCAACATCTTTGTACCAATCATCAGGTTTATCTTCAGAGATCTGTCCCCAGCGACGCATTTGCGTTAAATACCAAATCGCATCTGAGTAATATGGGTAAGTTGCGTTATAACGGAAGAACACATTGAAGTCTGGGACCGCTCGCTTATCGCCTTTTTCATATTCAAATGTGCCGGTCATACTATTAGCAATGACATCGTAATCAGCACCAACATAATTAGATTGCGATAAGATTTTTACAGCTGCTGGACGATTGGCATTGTTATTATCATCTAACCACTTAGCCGCCTTAATCAGGGCACGAGTTAAACGAATCGTCGTATTAGGGTATTTTTCAGCAAATTCAGCCGTGATCCCAAAAACCTTCTCTGGGTTGTCTTTCCAAATTTCATAGTCGGTAACTACCGGCACTCCAATGCCTTTAAATACGGCTTGCTGATTCCATGGTTCGCCCACGCAGTATCCATAAATAGTGCCAGCTTCAAGCGTTGATGGCATTTGTGGTGGAGGGGTTACAGAAAGAAATGCTTGCGCATCTAATTGGCCCGAAGTGTCACCTTTATGAGGCGCATAGTATCCTGGGTGAATACCGCCAGCAGCTAACCAATAACGTAGTTCGTAGTTATGGGTTGATACAGGAAATACCATGCCCATTTTGAACGGTTTACCTGCTTCAGTGTATTCCTCGACAACAGGTTTCAACGCATCAGCTTTAATTGGATGAACAGGTTTGCCATCGCTATTTTTAGCGATGTTAGGTTTCATTTTTTTCCAAATATCATTGGATACCGTAATGGCATTACCGTTTAAATCCATCGAAAAAGGCGTAATAATATGCGCTTTAGTACCATAACCAATAGTGGCAGCTATTGGCTGCCCTGCCAGCATATGTGCGCCATCTAAGCGACCATCAATAACACCGTCTAATAACACCTTCCAGTTAGCTTGGGCTTCAATCGTGACGTATAGGCCTTCTTCTTCAAAGTAACCATTCTCATAAGCGATAGCGATAGGCGCCATATCAGTTAATTTAATAAAACCAAAAGTCAGTTCTTCCTTTTCTGGAAATCCGACCTCAGCCATGGCTGGCAATACGGCAGAAAAAGACATCACCAGTAATGTCTGTTTAAGTGCTTTTTTCCAATTCATCTTTAAATCCTTGTTAAGTGTTAAATAGGTAAAACAAAAAAGGCGCTAACTACCCCCTAAGGAATAATTAAGCGCCTTTGCTTAAATTAATTTACGACTAAAAAATGATTAATTTTCACGTTTAAGACCAAAAACAATCAAAAACGGATAAATAAAATACAATTATAATCAGCCAATATGTGACCATTACTATTCAGCTAACGTGCCAACTTGGTAATGCACTGTTTTAAATGGAAATTTTAAAACATTCCTCCAACATACCTATAAAGGGTAGTGCTAATTTAGTGCAAGATAAATAAAATCGCACCTAAATGGGTATAAAATACGAGTCGTTTTTTGGATTGAACAACAATGGAGCAATGCAAGCCTTAATATTGGATTAGGCTGATAAATCGACGTGCCTTAAGCCTTGCTAATCGAGTAAGAAAGAAAATAAAGAAAGGCTTATGAGTGGTGAGTTAAATGCTATGTGAAGAGAGTGAGTAAAACCCTGATACAGACGCGTAATAGATGGCACTATCTTCTGTTTATACCGATGAGCTAGCGATGAACTCAGGCTCAATATGACTAATGTGTTAGCAAAAAAAAACCACTGCTTAGCAGTGGCTTTAATATGATTTACAACAAACAGAGTTAACGCAAGGTATTAACCTAGAACAGCCAACAATACACCAGCAGCAACAGCGCTACCCAGTACACCAGCAACGTTTGGTCCCATAGCATGCATCAATAAGAAGTTTTGTTGGTTTGACTCTAAACCTACCTTATTCACAACACGTGCGGCCATAGGTACAGCAGATACACCAGCTGCACCAATCAATGGGTTAATCTTACCACCTGAGACTTTAGACATCAGTTTAGCCATCAACACACCAGCAGCTGTACCGATACTAAATGCGACAGCTCCTAAGACTAAAATACCTAAGGTTTCGATACGTAGAAACTCTTCAGCCTGCAATTTAGAGCCTACAGCTAAACCAAGGAAAATAGTGACAATGTTAATTAATTCGTTTTGAGCAGTGCTTGATAATCTATCTACCACGCCACATTCACGCATTAAGTTACCTAGACAGAACATCCCTACTAAAGGCGTTGCTGCCGGTAAGAATAAAATGGTCATTCCCACTACCATCAATGGGAAAATAATTTTCTCTTTTTTACTGACTTCACGCAGCTGTTCCATCTTAATGGTACGTTCAGATTCGTTAGTCAATAAACGCATGATTGGTGGTTGAATTAACGGTACTAACGCCATGTACGAGTACGCAGCAACTGCAATTGCCCCCAATAAATCTGGGGCTAGTTTAGAGGCTAAGAAAATGGCTGTTGGGCCATCGGCGCCACCAATAATCGCAATAGCCGCAGCATCTTGCATAGTAAACTCAAACCCAGGCACTAAATTTAATGCAATTGCACCAAGCAAGGTCGCAAAAATACCAAACTGCGCCGCAGCACCTAATAGTAAGGTTTTCGGATTAGCAATCAGCGCTCCAAAGTCAGTTAACGCCCCCACGCCCATGAAAATCAGTAATGGGAATATGCCTGTTTCAATACCAACATAGTAGGCATACCAAAGTAGACCGCCTTCGTCGGTAAACCCCGCATTAGGAATATTCGCCAGGATAGCACCGAAACCAATCGGCACTAACAAAAGTGGCTCGAAGCCTTTAGCAATGGCGAGATATAACAATGCCCCGCCAATTGCCATCATAAATAGTTGATCAGGTGCGAAGTTAGCAATACCTGTCTCAGACCAAAAGGCCATTAATCCTTCCATGCTATCTCCTACCTCTTACGCTAGTGCCAGTAATGGTGCGCCAACTGCAACTGCATCGCCTTGTTTAACCGCGATATTTCTGATCACACCTGTCGTTTCTGCTCGAACTTCGGTTTCCATCTTCATTGCTTCAAGGATTAATACCACATCACCCTCATTAACATGGTCGCCATCATTCACCATCACTTTGAAAATATTGCCTGACAGCGGTGCGTTCATCGTGACTTTAATTTCATTACTCGCCGGCGTTAATGGTGCAAGCGGAGCTGGCGCTTGAGAACCAGCTGATGATGAAGTGGGTACAATTTGGCTAATATCTCCACCTTCACTGACTTCCACCACAAAATTTTGCCCTTGGACATTAACGGTATAGGTTTCAGGCCCTTTGTCTTTTTTATCAGCAACAACCGCCATATCATCAGCACTTGGAATAGGCTCAAATGCGTCCGGATTACCACGGTTAGTTAAGAACTGTAATCCAATTTGATTAAATAACGCATACGTCATCACATCATCATCAGTTTCTGCCGCCAAAGTAATATTGTCTTTCTTAGCGATATCAGCCAACTCTTGGCGTAACTTATCTAGCTCTGGTGCAATAAGATCGGCAGGACGACATGTAATGGCCTCACCACCCTCTAGCACTCTAGCCTGAAGTTCAGCGTTAACTGGTGCAGGTGTTGCACCGTACTCACCTTTTAATACGCCTTCAGTTTCTTTAGCTAGGGTTTTATATCGCTCACCCATTAGGACATTAATTACTGATTGAGTACCTACAATCTGTGACGTTGGCGTCACCAAAGGTAAGAAACCAAGATCTTCACGTACACGAGGGATCTCTTCTAATACAGCATCCATTTTGTCCGCAGCGCCCTGCTCTTTGAGCTGGTTTTCCATGTTGGTTAACATGCCACCTGGCACTTGTGCACGTAAAATGCGTGAATCAATACCTTTCAGTGCACCTTCAAAACGAGCATACTTTTTACGAACTTCTCTAAAGTAAGCTGCAATTTCTTCTAACAGCGCCATGTCATAGCCGGTTGAGCGGCCATTATCTTCAGCCATTGCGACTAAGGTTTCTGTCGCTGAATGTCCATATGTTTGGCTCATTGACGAAATGGCGGTATCAAGTACATCAATACCCGCTTCAATTGCTTTTTGATAAGTTGCAGTGCTTAAACCCGTTGTAGCATGACAATGCATAGACACTGTTAAATCCGTTTGAGATTTAAGTCTGCTAATCAGGTCAAATGCTTCCATTGGTTTGAGTAGACCTGCCATGTCTTTTATACACAATGACTCACAACCCATGTCTTCAAGGTTTTTAGCCATATCAACCCAAGTATCAACGGTATGAACTGGGCTAGTTGTAAACGAAATAGTCCCTTGAGCATGACCACCAACCTGTTTCACCGCTTTAACAGCCGTTTCTAAGTTACGAACATCATTCATTGCATCAAACACACGGAACACGTCAACACCGTTAGTATGCGCACGCTCCACAAAGCGAGTTACTACATCATCAGCATAATGGCGATACCCCAAAAGGTTTTGACCACGTAACAACATTTGCTGCGGCGTATTTGGCATGACCTTTTTAAGTTCTCGGATACGATCCCACGGATCTTCTCCTAAATAACGAATGCATGAATCGAAGGTCGCGCCTCCCCATGATTCAAGTGACCAATAACCGATTTTATCCAGTAAAGGAGCGATAGGTAACATATCGTCTAAACGTAGGCGTGTTGCCAAAATAGACTGATGGGCGTCTCGTAATACTACATCTGTTAACGCTAAAGGCTTGCTCATAATTACTCCTAAACTATTAATCTTTGGCACGATACTGATGAATAGCAGAAGTGATTGCTGCTACTAACTTAGGGTCAAGTGTCGCTGCTGATGCAGGTGCTTGCACTATTGGCGCCGACGCTGCTGCAACTTGATTTTCTGACTTGGTTAATCTGGCGACGATAGTGATACCGACGATTAACAAGCTTAAAAAAATAAAGACTAAGCTCATCCCCATTATCATCACGCCTAAGGCGTTAAATAATTGCTCAGATATTGAAGTCATACATCCTCTCTTGTCTTAGTGTTCAATCAGTCATTGCACACAGGATCCGTTCTGATTACATACGCCAATAATGAAGTCATATATGAAATTAACTCACGCACCAAAAGTAGGCATTCATTAATTCACAAACGGCATTCAGAATAAATATTCAGTCTATCTTAACTAATTTATGATTATAAAAAAGCTAATCAACCAGCTAATTTAGTTATATCAAATTCTTCATTGACGAAAAATATAACTAATCTATAACAATTAATCCAACACCTTGTAAATTGGTCAGACCAAAAATAATAAAATTAAAAGGATATAGGTGAGAATTCGATAATTAAAACGAAACTTTTATGAGAATAATTTAATTTTGATGGGTTTATGAAGAAAATGACAAGATTATGACGACTTCTAACTAAAAAGTGATATCAAGATAAAGAACAACCAATCGCCCTAAAGAAGTGCAGATGATGTAAAAAGCATAAATATGCCAATTTTATCGTGATTAATTGACTATTTATTACAATCGAGCAGTTACATGGTAAATCATGCTCCTTAGTGTGCCTGTTGCCAATAGATCAACGCTGATGATCCATGTTAAGAGTGATTTCACCTAAAAGAGTACCAATATAGATAATGCGTTTGTTGAGTTGCAAAAAAGATCCCCCTTAGCCGCAGACTCTATATAGAGCTCAAGCGCATGCTAACCAACATCAAGCGAATTAAAAGCTGTTAACACGTATAGATTGGCTAAAAATATAAACAGCATTAAAACGACGCTGGTAGCCTAGAATGTAAGGTAATTGAATTTAACACTGAGAAGGCATTGCTATATCACGCAAAGTGAAATAGAAAAGTGACACTTAAATTGAGCAGTGACGAACCAGCAATAAAAAATGCCCTGTAGCAAGCTACAGGGCATTCTCTAATAATGGTGCGCGTGGGAGGATTCGAACCTCCGACCGCCTGGTTCGTAGCCAGGTACTCTATCCAGCTGAGCTACACGCGCAAATCTTTTATATCGCTCGCTTAACACGAGCTTGCTCATTGCTAATGAGCTTAGTTGCATGGTTTAGATTATGCAAATAATGGCGGAGAGGGAGGGATTCGAACCCTCGATGGGAGTTAAAGCCCATACTCCCTTAGCAGGGGAGCGCCTTCGGCCACTCGGCCACC
>NZ_LKTL01000024.1:0-86311 GCF_001401775.1 Shewanella sp. P1-14-1
TTTCAGAGCAATTTCGTAGGGGCGGCAAGGGATATCGAAAAGGGAAATGCTGTTGTTTCCCTTTCGTCGGGTGTGGGCGAAGCGCCACGACGTTGATTCTGATTTTACCTTTAACTTAAACTTAAAAACAAAAAAGCTCAGAGGAAAACCTCTAAGCTTTTCAATTTGATCAGCAAAATAAACCTACATTTCAATCAAACAATCGGTTGAAACGCTGTCAGCGAATCCAGCATTGTGCTGTTCCCCAAACCTTGTCTTGGGGCTACCGTATTAAACTGACCTTGTTCACCATGTAGTGCCATGTAGTTTAGCAATACAGTATCAACCAATAAGTTAACGTTATTCGCCGATGGCGCTGATGCGGTATCCACTGAGGCGTCTGAGCGCATAAAACCAATCTGTTGGTTTTGTGCCATTTGATCCGCATTTGCACCCATTAATTGTGGCTTACCCGTTGGGTTATAGACTAAGAAAAACGAAGCGCCTGTTGATGAGTTATCACCAGTCCATTCACCTTTACCTCGCCCTTCCATTGATTCATCAATGCGGCCGTTACTGGCAACGGAGCCATCACTGAACACATACATCATCAATGGTTGGTTGCGCCTGGCTGCGTACTCTAAACATGCCCCCATACAACGACCCGCTCGTAAATCTCGTAACTCACCTGTGCCACGCTCACCTGTGTGATAGTCAAAGCCGCCCATGGTGACGGTACCCGCTCCAGAGAAACCATTTACGACTAGTTTCATAATCGATGCGGTTTTTTGAAACTCTGATTCAGAATCAAATTCGTTAATCGTGAATATGCCCGCAGGGCCAACAATATCCGGATCGAGTACCGGGTTTAAGGTTGAAGGATCGCCAAATCTATCTGCTAAATCCGCACTTTTTACATAACCACAATTGACTAAATCTTTAATCACATCGTCACGGGTGACTTGAGTATTCACTGAAGCCATTTTCTGAGCACTTATACGCTGAATACTTTCCATCACAGTGACGGCATCGCGCTGCGACAATAAGCTAAATAAGTCACCCACATCGACTAAGCCCGTCACATCTGATGGACGATCAATCTTAGTCGGGCGCATACTTAAATCAATAAAGTTATTCGGCGCCATAGAGTTGCCACCAGAATCTGTGCTGCGAGAGCCAACCAACGGCATCAGTGAACCATTCGCACCAGCTGCAGCAATGGCATACATTGGATTATGCGGGTTATTACCGGTGTCATTGTCAGAGCGACATGGGATAACGGCACCATTTATACGTGATGCCGTATCTGCTGAGACTTTTTCTAGAATGCCACGTAAAAAAGCAGAATCAGAATGAAATGCTAAGCCTAAGTCTGTATTAATAAAATCAGACATGCCCACATCAGGGTTAGCAATTGATGGCGCCATATCACCAGGTAATCCCAGTTTGTTATAGCCAGCGGTTGATAAGAAATCTTGCTGGCCACCTGCACCGCCCACCAATACATTTGAACCTGCGATATTTGCACCGCCAGCCAAGTCAAAACTAATAAAAGGAATTTTGCCTGCGCCTTGAACACTAATACCGCAAGAGTCCCGCAGTGCTTCTAAGTCAGAAGACAATGCTGCATTAGCTTGGTTTGGGTTAGCAAACATACTCATTAACGATAAGCCTGCTATCGCTTGGCCACCTTTTGCTAAGCCTGTTGAGATAAACTCACGTCGAGTCATCGGCTTGCGATGATCAGAAAACAATAATGGCGTGTCCGGATGAAGATGCTTTGGTTTAGTCATGTTGAAATCCTTTTGAACAGGCTAATACACTTGCCACATTGACCAGTTTCAATTTTGAACGAGAAGTAATATTCAGTTGCTGTTTTATCATTATTACTCTCCTATTGAATCAACATAACAGCACTAGCGAGCACTGCAGCACAAGAGGCTTTAGCAATCGTTTGGGTGCGTTCTGCATTACAGTTTGTACCACAAACTGATAAGTGGCTTACCAAAGAGTCCAGTTCATCATACACAGCAGTTGCATCTGGCTGGGTTGCAAGACTCAACGGCATTAATTGATTAATAAGCGGATTAAGCAATGCTGGGCGTTGCGCTGCATTTAATGCGTCAGCAGGTGCAAGGCTAAAGTCGACATCAGGAAACCAAGTTGTGCGAATCGTGTTGTCGTCAATAGCAACATCACAATAGGCAATGGCCAGTTGCGTTACCCCCATTTGCTGCGCTGAAATAAAGGTATCAATATTTTCAACACTGGGCAGTTGCCGCTTCACTAACTCATAGGTATCAAAGACTTTTGTATTTTGTTGTGCCACACCGGTTAATTCGCTCATGGTATGGTTAATTTCGGCAAAATTACGTAGACCAATATGCGATGTTTCTGTGCTGGCTGGGAGTTCTTCTGGTGTAATGACAACACCCGGTACGCGAACATTTTCGTGCTCACCTATTTGCTCGAAAGTTAAGAAAAACTCATCTTGGCTGGCACCTTTTTCAAGGCCAATAATCGTGCCGAGTGCCGAAATTGGCATTGGTTCAGCAATTTCTTGACCACTGTCTATGGTTAAATCGACATTGGAGTATGCCTGGCCCTGAGCGCTTTCTTTGCCGTTAATGCCAAGGCGGATCCCGCGCATATCAAAGTTGTCCGCCACAGGCGTGCCATTAATATTCACCAGTGATGCGCCAGTAAATAAGTAACTATAATTATCAAATTGACTGACTTCGAACATGACGTAGGTTTCGGGTAAATCAATTAAATGACTGACTGAAAACAGTAAGAAAAATTTCTCACCAACTCCAACATCGTAGTTTTGGCTAATTTGTTCTTGCTCGAGTACACGGTTATAAATCGCTAATAAACGAATATCCCCTTGCCATACATGCTGGTTTGAGGCTTCGCGACCTAGTATTAATGCAAAGCTGTCATCCCATGATGCAAGCGGCGAAATATCTTCGTCAACGGCGTCAATAAGGTTGCCATTAACATAAATACGTCGCCCTTGAGTTGCATTGTAGGTCAATACCACATGCTGCAATGTTGCTTGTAGCACTTCATCAGCATCAGGCGTACTTAACGCAGGCTCACCGTTTACTGTTGAGCTTTCTGTGCGCAACATAAAGTCATAGTTATATTGTGTCTGACCTAACGTGAAGTTACGCGCATCATCACCTGCAGAATAGGTGACGATTCTTGCTGGGCCTTCTTGGGTAACGTTGTTTGGAGTCACCCAAGCCTCGATAGAAAACTCACCCGTTGAGGTAATAAGGTCATGCAGTTTCTTACTATTAGCGGTACTGGCTTGCGCTTTGCCGTTAGTAAAAGATAATCCCCAGCTGCCTAGCCACTCAACATCACCTGTTAGTGATAAATTGGCTTCTGGTGCTATGCCTGATGTGTCATAAGCAATGGCACCTTCACCCGTCTTAAATTGATAAAGCGCAATCACATCAGTTTCAAAACGGCCACCACTGGATGCGGTAATACCGTCGGTTAAACGTAATGACTTTGATACCACCATGTCTGGTGAAATTTCATCGACTTCAATGGCATCACTCATTGCTGTAATCCCAGCAAGCATTTCATTGCTATTTTCCTGACAGTTAGTCCAGCAATTATGAAACTCGCTACCCAAACGAACCACTAAACGTGATTGGGTTGGCTCATCAATATTAATGACATTTTTGGCTGATTCATAAGCTTGATTAATGTCATTGCTGGCAAAAAATGGCGACTGGGCAAACGTTGCTGATTCATTATGACAGTCACTGCAATACTGGCTTACGATAGGGTAGACATGCTGACTAAATAAGCCGCTATCATCGGGAAAGCTTTTACTGGCTCCTGGTTCTCGTATGACTGGTGATGTCAGCTCAATGGTATTGGCGCTGCTGACTCGCTCATCAGCCCACAGCTTGATCCATGAAGTCATGGTTTCACCACAGGCACTATCACTGTCTAACCAGCAATTATGGCCACCAGCGACTTTTTCAACTAAACGAGATGCTGCAGGATCTGTTAAGTCTACTAATGGGTTAGTCGCAGCGTACGCGTCATTGACGTTTTCTCGACTAGCGAAATACGGCGCTTGATTACTTTCAGTATGACATGCTCCGCATCGATTTTGCCCTGAAATATTATCCCACAGCGACACTTTATATTTTTGAATGTCTTCTGTAGCGGGCGCAGGACCTGTGTAGACATCAGAGCCAGGATCTTGCTGTTGAGGTGGATTGCTTTCGACATCTCCCCCACCACAAGCGGATAAAGTTAATAGCAAACAAATAGCAGAGAGTAAGGTTAGGTTTTTATGAGGTAATATCACCGTTATTCTCCCATACAATAATTGCCAACTTCAGCAAACACACGCTTGAGTTGATATGAGTTTTGTTGAAAAGATGCAGTTGTAGCAGCAATCTGATTAATGTCTTCAGTTGACTCTGCATCTCTTAAACATACGGTTTTAAATACTTTTTTAACTTGGCATTGGGCAAATGCTTGGCTGTTAGCAAACTCTTGGCCTAATGATTTAGCCCCAAAACCTTTACCATTGAGTGATTCGTCCCACCCAAGCTTTTGGTTAACACCTTCACGCCAATAATTTTGCCATTCATCGTCTTCTGTTACGTAACCATAAGGGAAACTGGTGGAGTTAATATGGTATTTCCCCTGTACTCTGGTGCCAGTGTCAGGATCTATTTGACCACTTTGGTTATAGGTAATGGCCCCACTATCACCATCAGGGTCGCTCTCAACATCAAAGTCATATTGATAATATGCGAACCCTTGAGCAAGGGGGTCCATTCCACTATGGCAAGCCAAACAGTTATTGATAAATAACCGGCTATCACCACCAGGGCTGCGGCTCACATCTTGGCGAATTCTGTCAGGTGAGCGAGTATTATCTTTTAAAGGCTCTAAATCAGTACAAAGGTGATTCATCAAGGTAAACCGCACCATCGCTCTGTTAGTGCCTAAATAGAAAAATGCTTTTGCCGCGGCGCGACTTGTAAGCACTCCAGCTGTTGCATCGCTAGGTAAGCCGTTAACACTGGATTGAGTGGTTCGCTCTAGGCCTGACTTTAAATCAATAAATTGATCTTCAAGTGCCTGATAATGAGCATTATCACGGGTGCTATAAGCGGGAAGGTTTAGACTGTTATCGCCTACATAAACCATATCAGCTTGAAGTAACTGCCTAAAATCCACATCATCTCGAACCGCACCAATCACAGTAGCGCTGTAATCATTTAATGGTGCAAAGCTATCTTGATCAATATTGGTCCATGGAGTAGCAAATAATTTAAGCGTAGTCGAATAAAAAGCGGGGTTTTCCATTGCTAAATAAGCCGCTTCAATTGGCTTACTGTCACTAAGCAATACAGACATCTCATTGAGTGTTTGCTCTGATGCTGGGACACCAGCGATTCTGTCATGTAACTGTTTGGCTTGCTCTAATGTACCAGCAGAGGTGTTTGCTGAAAAAATAGTCAAGCATGACAACAAAAGCAGAGTAATACCTTGTTGAACTTTAAGCTGGGATACATCAATTCCATTCAAAAAATGCCGACTTTTAAGCGTATAAAGTTGCAACTTCATACTGTCTCCTTGTCATTGTTCTTAGCTAACAATTGCTTTAGTAGCAATAAGATAAAAACGCAGACAATGATCGAGTATTCTAAAATCATAAAGCTTGTTGTTTTTATTTTGTTAACTTTATTTTTTACTTGGCAAAATAATTTTTGCTAAAAAGTATTGAAACACTGAGACTAGGCGGCAATAATGTCAAGAATTATTACATTTTTACTATGTAACAATAACAATAATAACAATTGCGTATTAAGGGTAATAAATGAGGCCAATTTGGGGCTATGCAGGGAAGTGCGTCTATATCATTCTGGCCTTCTTTTATCTTACAGGATGTAATACCGATACAGCCATTAAGGATGAGCAAGCTGATCCTGTTTTAGTTGAATACCCTGTTATTTATATTCAGCGTGATCTTATCGCTTTAGATGGCGATGAAGGTGCTCAACCTGCCAGTTTTGATTCTCGTCACCCCGCTCAGTTTAATCCCGGCGCTCAGCTTTTCGTCAAACGAAATGCCTTTAGCGACTCCCCTGTTACTAACATATCAGCCCAGTTATTTGCTGATTTACTGCCAGAAGATGCACCTGCTGACACCATTCAGGCTATTGATATTCGAGATTTGTCAGTTTCAGATGATGGCCAACAATTTTTAGTGTCAATTCGAGCGCCTGAAATTGAAGATGCGGATGAAATGGACCAACCGAGTTGGAATATTTGGCGTTATCAACTTGCAACACAAACTCTTGAACGAGTGATTGTCAGCGATACCACTGCTGAGCAAGGTGACGATCTCATGGCATCGTTTTTACCTGACGGCCGCATCATTTTTGCTTCGACTCGCCAGCGTTTATCTAGAGCGATTTTATTAGATGAAGGTAAGCCCCAATACACCGCCCTAGATGAAAGCCGAGATAATGAAACCTTCAATATTCATGTGATGAATGCCGATGGTAGCGGTATAGAGCAATTGAGTTTTAATTTAAGCCACGACACACACCCATTAGTGCTGCAAAGCGGTAAAATTTTGTACAGCCGCTGGGATAATATGGGCGGTAATAAGGGCATAAACCTGTATGAAATGAATCCTGATGGCACCGATAATAAGTTGATGTTTGGCTGGCATTCACATCAAATAGCCTTCGATCAGCAAGATGAACTCATCGAATTTGTTAAACCACAACAGCTGCCGAATGGTGAGATCTTACTTTTACTCTCTTCACAAGACGAAACCAGCTACCAAAAGCGCCCTGTGGTGATTAATATCGAAGAGTTTACTGATAACCAACAGCCAACCTTTGCGTCTGGTGCTAACGATAGTGCCATTAACGATTTAGCATTCAGTTTCGAGTTTAATTTTAACTTCTCAGATAACCTTTCTCCTTCTGGACGATTAACCCATTTAACGCCACTACCTGATAATAGTCAGCGCTATTTATTAAGTTGGGATTTATGTCGTGTCGTGATTGAAGAGCAAATTCGTGCTTGCGGGCAGCTAACTGATGAACAGTTATTGGATCCCACACTAGAACTTGCCGATCCCTTGTACGAGCTTTGGCTATTAAATGATGCCGATGGAACTCAGCAATTAGTCGCTGATAGTGAAGAAGGAAAAGTGATTACTGAAGCCTTAGTCATGCAACCGAGTTCACAGCCAAAAACATTTATAGCCAATAAAGTGATCGGTAATGAACTTGATGCGCAACTACACGAAGAGCTGGCAGCAGCCATTGATATTCGCAGTGTGTATGACTTTGACGGTCAAGACAGTAGTGCTAATTTAGGCGGGATTAGCCAACTCAGCGATCCAACCCAAACACGTGCAACTGAGCTACCTGCACGTTTTTTGAAAGTAGTTCGTGGCGTGCCTATGCCATCAGATGAAGTCAGAGATATTCCTAATACAGATTTTGGTCGTAGTCGCAATCAGCTAATGCGTGAAATTATTGGTTACACGCCAATACAATCTGATGGCTCTGTAAAAATTAAAGTCCCAGCTAATGTTCCTTTGGCTATCAGCGTATTGGATGCATCTGGTCAACGTATTGGTGGCCGTCATAGCCAATGGATTAGTTTAAAGCCGGGTGAAACACTGCAATGTAAAGGCTGTCATACTGCAAACAGTCAATTACCCCACGGCCGTTATGATGCGCAAGCTGAATCCATTAACCCCGGAGCAACGGGCGGGGCAGCTTTTACAAACGCCACACAAAACATCATTCCCACTCAAGGACAAACCATGGCTCAAGCTGATGCGATGGTTAATGGTATCGCCGAGTTATCGGCTAACTTAACCTACGAAGATCGTTGGACCAACCCCGCATTATCTACGGTTAATCCCAGTACAGATTATTCCTACCAAAACCTTGCTACACCAGCGCCAAATGGTAGTGAATGCTTTAACAATTGGAATGCTTATTGCCGAATTCAGATTAACTATGAAGAACATATACAGCCATTGTGGGATTTGCAGCGTCTTGCAATAGATGAAACGACTTTAGCAGTTCTTGCTGATAACACCTGCACTAGCTGCCATAGCATTGTTGATGACAATAACCTTGCCCAAGTACCAGCTGGGCAGCTTGAATTAGTAGCAACGCCGTCCACTGACCAACCTGCACACTTTACTAGCTATCGAGAATTGTTTTTCAATGATGTCGAACAAGAAGACATTGATGGCATTATCGTCGATCGCTTAGTCGTGGTTCTCGACGCTGATGGCAATATTGTCTATCAAGTTGATAGCGAAGGTGAGCTTATTCTTGATGCTGAAGGTAACCCAATTCCGGTTATGACGACAGTAAATGTGCCAGCCATCATGTCAACTAACGGCGCAAGCGCTAGCAGCAACTTTTTTGACACCATGAATGATGTCACTCATCAAAACATGCTGTCTGCCGACGAACTCAAATTAATCGCTGAGTGGATAGATATTGGGGCGCAATATTACAACACCCCTTTTTATACACAAGAGTAGTAAACACTGACAACAGCACATAAAGGAATGATGATGTTACAACAAGGAAACCATGTTTAATTATCCATTTACCATGAAGTGGTTAAGCCCAATATTATTGTCTATGGCAATGATGCTTCCTTGCTATGCCCTTGCGGCTGAGCCTACTTCCATTCCTGAACGTGACACCACAGTCGATTCATACCAAGACACAAATACAGCGGCAACATTGACCATAGACGTGCCTTTTATCGAGCTACATTCAGGCCCAAGCGCAGGCTACCCTGTAGTGCATGTGGTAGAACAAAGTGAAAAAGTGACCGTGTTAGTCAAGCGAACGGCTTGGATAAAAGTGCGTGACAAACGTGGGGTTGAAGGTTGGTTTCACGAAGATGATTTGTTCGGTTTTAGTCAACATGGACAAGCCGTTGAACAAACTCAACTCGGGACTGATGCATACCTTAATCGAGATTGGGAAGCCGGGGTAATGTACGGCGATTTTGAAGGTGCAAACCTTTACACCATCCAACTCGGCTATGTATTTACCCCTGTATTTAGCGCTGAAATATCAGCAGGTAAAGCACTTGGCAGTATATCTGACAGTGATTTATTCGAAGCCATGTTAATTAGCCATCCTTTTCCTGAATGGGTAGTTAGTCCATATATTGGTGTTGGCGGTGGCATTATTAAAACTAGCCCTCACAGTGTTATTGCAGATTCACAATCACGTGAAAACACCTTAATGAGTGCGGCAGCAGGCCTTAAATATCACTTAGGCCGTAACTTTATTTTACGGGCTGAATATAAGTTTTCTCTGGCATTAACCGACCGAGATGAAAATGAGCAACTGCAATCTTGGCAACTCGGTTTTAGCGTATTTTTCTAAACATATTAATTAACATCAAAGTCGTCATGAAGGTAGCAATGAAAACAACAATAACAAGCCGTGCTAAAACCGCTTTGAAAAGCCGATTCACTTATTGCATGCTGGCACTAGGGCTCAGTTTCAGCGCTGGAGCCTTAGCTCAAGAAAACCCAAACAGTGTTGGTGTTAAAGCCGATGTTGAGCGTCGTGAAGTGTTGGACGATGTATTAGATACCGAAAATTTCGAGATCGGTTTACAAGGTGGCTTAATGTCGATTGAAGACTTCGAAAATAGCCCTTGGATTAGTGCACATTTAGGCTACCACATCAGTGAACACTTTTATGTCAAAGCCCGTTACGCCATAGCTGAAGGCGGTGATACCAGTTTTGAAAAGCTAGCTAATACAGCCCCACTGTTGACAGATGAAGAACGTGAAATGCGCTATTACGGGCTGAATATTGGGTATAACTTTTTACCTGGCGAAATCTTTTTCAGTGAAGACTTAGTGTTCAACAGTGTCTTTTCATTTGAATTAGGTGGCGGCAGCACTGAGTTTGCTGGTGATGAACAGTTTACTGTCAACTTAACTGCTAACTATCGAGTATTTTTAACTGATTGGGTTGCTTGGGATCTGGCCATGAGTGACTACATTTTTGACACCCAAATCACTGGCTCAAGTAAAACGACTCATAACTTGACCTTTGCAACCGGCATAGCCGTTTACTTTTAACCTGAGGTTATTGTTTACATAGCGCAATAAGCAACTGAGTAACGAACAATAACAAGCAGTGAAAGACAGAATAAAAACAATAAAGGATTATTAATGTTTAAATTAAATCAAAGCCTAAAAAGCTTAGTATTGGCTGCGACGCTAGGACTTACCGCGCAAGCAAATGCGGTGACAACCGGGCAAGTTGCACCAGATTTCACCCTTAAAAATATGCAAGGTGAAAACCAAAAGCTGTCTGAGCAGCGTGGCAATATTATCTTAATTAATTTCTGGGCTTCTTGGTGTGGACCTTGCCGTAAAGAAATGCCCGTACTGCAAAAATTACAAGATAAGTACCAAGACTTAGGTGTCGCAGTTTGGGGGATTAATGTCGAGCAAGAAAACCAAGCCGGTAAAGACTTCCTAGCAGACTTAGATTTAAGCTTTGCTATCTTTTTTGATGAAACTAACTCCCTTTCAGAAACCTATGACGTGAAAGCTATGCCAACCACTGTGATGGTCGATCGTGATGGTGTCGTACGATACGTCTTCTTAGGTTATCAAGACGGCTATGAGAAAAAGTACGCCGCAGCTATCAAGAAACTAATCAGAGAGTAACGCTATGAAGTCTTCTATGACAAAGCTCATCATGTTAAGTGCAGGATTAAGCTCATTATTAACGCTCTCAGCTTGCTCTAGTCTTGATATAGAGCCTTGGGTAAAACCTTACGAGCGCCAAAACTTAGCCGACCCTATTATGCGTTTTGGTCGCCACCCAATTGCCAATATGCATGTAGCTCATGTGCTTGAAGCGCGTGAATCAGCAAGAGGCGCTGAAGGTACGGGAGGCGGTGGTTGTGGCTGTAACTAGAATAATGAACCATACAGTATGTAAGCTAATCACATTGCTGCTCGTTAGCATAAATGTCCCTTTATCATGGGCAGCTATTTTAGAGCCAGATAGAGCCGATGCGCTTTATCATAGTTACGAAGGCGGCGGGATGAAAATTGACGGCCCTTCTGTGCTGCTGCGAAAGAAGGCCTCCGAGTCATTAGCTTTCACAGGTTATTATTATCTAGACAGTATTTCTTCTGCGTCAGTGGATGTACTCAGTACTGCCAGCCCTTACACTGAAAAACGTCATGAAGGTCAAATTGGTGTTGAATACCTAAATGACAAAACCCTAATGACGTTTAATGCTAGGCAAAGTGACGAAGACGATTACCTTGCCCAGTCTTTTAGTATTAACGTTTCGCAAGATACCTTTGGCGACTTAACCAATCTTAGTCTCGGTGTGTCATACGGTGACAATGAAATTCGCCGAAACGGTGATGACCTATTTGAAGAGCAAAGCCAACAATATCGAATTCGTGCGGGCATCAGTCAGATTTTAACCCGTAACTTAACTGCACAACTTAATTTTGAAGCAATTGCCGATGAAGGCTACCTTAATAACCCATATAGAACAGTACGTTTTATCGATACTACCAGCCCTTCAGGGGTAGGCTATCAATCCGAAGTGTACCCTGAAACCCGTAACTCCTTTTCGAGTAAATTGTCAGCCAGTTACTTTCTTCCCTATCGTGCAGCGCTATTTTTTCACTACCGATACTTTAATGATAGCTGGGAAATCAATGCCAATGATGTGGAGCTTGGCTATCGTCACCCGATTGGTGACTACTTAGAGCTGGAGTTTAAAGTGCGCTATTACCAACAAACTCAAGCTGAGTTTTATAGTGATCTGTTCCCTTATCAAGATGCCCAGAATTATCTCGCTCGAGATAAAGAGCTTAGTGATTTTAATGACTTAACCTTAGGTTTAGGCGTGACTTATTTAATGCCTGAAAGCCTGTCCTTTGGAGATAACCGCTCAGAGGCCAGCCTGCAATGGGATTACATTACCTTTGACTATAGCAACTTCAGAGATCCTACCGCTGAAGGTGGTGTCGGTAATGAGCCATTCTATAGCTTTTCAGCCAATGTCATTCGTGCTTTTTACAGTATTTATTTTTAGTAGTACGCAACTCAACGCTGCGTCCAAGGCAATAATATGAAACGAACACAACAACTTTTCAGCTTATCTCAACGAGCACTGTACGCGCTCTTTTTGAGCTTATGTATCTCAGTATCGCCAGTCGTCGCGGCTGATGCCTCACAAGCGCAAAGCAGTATTGGTAGCGAACTTGAAGATATTAAAAGCCAGGTCATTCAACTCAATCGTGATTTGTTTATTTTAGAAGAAGATTTACTTTTCCCTGCCAGCACGCAAATAGCAGTCTTTGTCTCCGTGGATGTTGGACGTTTTTTTACCTTAGATAGCGTCGAGCTAAAAATAAATAACCAAGATGTGGCTGGATTTTTATATACCCAGCGTCAGCGCCGCGCCCTTGAAAAAGGCGGCATTCAAAAATTATATATGGGCAATTTAAAAACTGGCCAGCATCAATTAACAGCAATATTCACCGGCATTGATGCAGAAGGACGCACGATACAAAGAGCAGTCAACCACCCTTTTGAAAAGACAGATGAAACCATCATGGTTGAATTAAAGCTTGAAGACAGCGAATCAAGTTACCGAGCTGATATTAGCGTTGAAGAATGGGTTTTATAACAGATGATACCAGTGCTTCAACGAACCCAAGCCGCCGATATCAGTAAACAATATCGTCATCCAGAGCGAGATAAACCAGCTAAAACGAAGTTTTTGTCGCTACTGTCTCTGATGACATTCGCTATTGGCTGCAGCAACAGTGTTTCAGCAACTGAAGTAAGCACGGTGACCACTGCTAATACTGAAGTCACGACTCAAGCAAACCAAGTACTGCGCAATAAACTTTATCGCCAAGCCTTGTATTACTACTTTGAAGGCGATTATCAAGCAGCGTTAAAGCAAGTCAGCATTAACCGACAACGATTTGATGCCGATACTGCTAAAAGTCAATTGTTTGAAGCTGGGCTGCAAGTATCAGTTGGTCTTCATCAAAAAGCGACTCGCACCTTATCTTCATTTGAGCAAACATTGGCAATTGAGCAAGCGTTAACTGGCAACAAAAACCAAGCCAATCAAACGTCTTCTCAGTCTCAAAAAAATACTTCACCCGCTGAACTCAAGTTAGTTGCATTATTGCAATTATCAGAGCAGCAAATAGAGCAAGGTCAGCCATACCAAGCGCAGCAAACGTTGCAGCGTATTACCCAAGTCCCTAACAGCTATATTGAGCAATACCATATTCTTAACCAACTGGCTTATTGGCCTAACGAGCCTGCCATAATGGCAAAGATTGCGGGTGGTGTTAATGCATCTGCTTCTATCAATCACGATAACCCAGCTGATAACCAGTTAGCTTCTTCATCGTTATCGGCTTACGTTATGCTAAACCAAGCACTGCATTTCATTGAACAAAAGCAGTACCAACAAGCTGAAACCCTGCTCATTACAATAAAAAATATGCCTTTGGCTGAAACTGAAACGGGCTTTTGGCAAAGCTTGTTCACTGAAAAAACGCCTTCAGAACTTACCGCTCCAATGACAGCTGAAAATAACGAAAACAACCAAAAAAGCGTTACAGACCAAGAATCTGATCAGCAAGTACAGCAACAAGCGATCAATGATTATGCGCAACTGTTATTAGCGCAAACGTATGTCAAACAAGGCCAATATCAAGCAGCATTTACACAATTAAAAGACTTTCCCCAACAGAGTCCTTATACCGAATCAGCGTTATTTTTATATGCATTTTCAGCACAGCAATTGCAGCAATATCCCATTTCATTAGCGCTATTGGATCTCCTAAAACGCCAATATCCTTATTCTTTAATGGGTTGGCAATCGGCAATATTACTGGCCGCTCAGGTTCGTGAGCAACAAAGCCTTGAACAAAGTCTAACAAGCTACCAAGAAGCAGAAACACTTTATCTTGAACAATTAGCACAATTAGACGCTTTTGAAGCAGCACTAGAAACTCGCTTTAACACAAGCCAAATAATGCAAACCGCATTAACCCCGCAAGGGTTAAGTCCTGAAACACTCGAAAAGCACCCTTGGCTTGAAAAAGCGCTAACAGACAATGCATTGAAAAATGACTTTACGACATTAGCCAGTTTATCCCTATTGGAACAGAACCTTACTCAGCAACAACGTAAAAGTGACTGGCTCGCTGAGACTATCGATTTAAATAAGCAGCGTAGAGAAAAAAGGTTAGCTCAACAGCAATTAAGCGATTATGAAAACCTTATTAGTCAACTAACCGAACGCAAGCAGCAACTTAGCAAACAGATCCAAGCTGTTGATGTTCCTGTCGATGAAATTACCTTCCAGCAAATGCAACTATTTGCCAATAGTACCGAACAAGCATGGTTACAGCGGATTGAATCAAGCAAACAAGCACTTACTAACATTGCCTCAGCACGTGACACAGAAGATGATTTTCTGCGACTAACACGAGTAGAAGGTGCGCTGAATTGGCAGCTGCAACAATCTTTTATTCCACGTTTATGGCAACACAAAAAACTATTAAAAGACATCGACACCCAATTACAAACATTAAACGCTCAATATGTTCGTTTTAAATCAGTCTCGCAATCTCAACAAGGCGCCACTGAGTATGCTATCCGTCAGCAGAATTTAGCCAAACAAATCGAAGATATTACGCGTGACATCAAGCAAGCAAGTCACAAAACACAGCTAACGATTCAACAAAAACTGCGCCTATTTACCCAAAATCAACGTCAACAGCTAACGCAGTTATTGCTGACTTCACGCCATGAAATGGCAGCGGTACTGGAAAGAATGAGCCAGCAAGATATAACACCGAGCAATGCGATTACCTCTGATAACTTGAACACAACTAAGCTCATGCCCCAACAGGAGCATTCTCCATTGAGTTCATTGACTGCTCATTTCGAGCAAGTGGAGAAGCATTATGCAGCGCACTAACCCACTCGCTTTACAAGCCAACAACTCTGACACTAGCAATGTTTCAAGCCTTGGTAGCAATGTGGCCTTAACTCTTCCTAAACGCTTTGGTGTATCACGATTGGTAAGTTGCTTAGTGTTAATCAGTCTAGCGGGTTGCCAACTAACCGATGAGTCGCCAACGTCAAGCAAACAACAGCGACCAACATTGACAGATTTAGCCAATAGCCAGCCTCAAGTAAACTATGAAAAACAGCAATTAAGCCAAGCTCAGCGAAAAGCGAAGTTAGCATTAATTTACCAGCAACTACTGACGTTAGAGCCAGATCCAGAAGTGCGAACTCATGTTGAATATCGCTTAGTTCAAATCAAATCAGAACATTTAGAAGAACAAATGTTTGGCGAAGCCTTTGATTATGTTGCCAGTCAGCAGTCTGACATGTCGGCGCAAGAAGCTGAGCAGCTGGCGTTAACTCAGCTAAAACACAATGATCAACAGCTCGATAAGCTTATTGCAGAATACCAAGTATTACTGAACCGTTACCCAGATCGAGACGAGAATGAACACTTGCAGTACCAACTTGCGAAAGCACTCGATGTGCAGGGTGAGATAGATGCAAGCTTGATCGAAATGGAGTCATTACTGACTCGCTACCCTAATACTCAATATCGAGCAGAACTCAACTTCCGCCGTGGTGAGATTTATTACAACTTGCAAGATTACCCTGCTGCGATTCAAGCTTATCAGCAAGTAGAGTCGGCAAACGACAATGATAAATATCTCATCAATAGTATTTACATGTCGGGTTGGGCGCTATTTAAGCTCAATCGATTACCCGAAGCGGATGCAAGATTTTTGCAGGTGTTTGATAACATCATTGCGGCAAACGAAGAATTAATTAGTACTGATAATGAACAGTTAACCCAAACCAGTTTTGAATTTAACAAGTTAGCAAGCCGCTACCAAAATCTGGCTATCGATGCGCAACGCGTACTGAGTATTTCATTGTCTCAACAAGAGCAATCTCGCTCACTGCTTAACTTGGTAAACCAACAAAAGTCATCCCCTTACCTGACGATATATCAACATGTACTGTTTGATAATTTGGCCAAATTTTTACTTAAAAAAGAGCTACAGCATGACGCAGAGCTGACTTATCAAACTTATATTGAATTTGACAAAAATAACATTTGGGCTGCGCGTTACTCATTAGCTTTGCTGGATTTATATCAACAGCAAGGCAAGTTCGCCTCGATGCACCGTCTTAAAAATCAGTACGTTGAACAATATGGCTTATCTAGCCAATTTTGGACTCACGCTAATACCGCACAGCAGCAAGAAGTGTTACCGCATTTATTAGCCTTCAGTGACGAGCACAGTCGTCGCCTGTATGCCAGTGCACAACAACTTCCACCAGGGCAAGCTCGCATAGATGGATTTAAAACCGCTGCAAGTGCTTTAAGTGTTTACTTACAACTTGCTAAGTTGCCACAAGCTCAATCTTTACTGACCAAACCTATTCACGGTGACGAGTATCTATTTGCTGATGCAAACTATGAAGCGCAGCAATTTAAACAAGCCTTAATCAGTTATGAGGCTATCGCTTATGCACAAAAAGATGCGATCGCCCTACCTGCAGAGCAACTTGCCTTACAGCAAAAAGCGGCATTTGCGACCACGTTGACCATCCGATCCATATTGTCACAACATGATGAGTCAGTGGTGAAAGGCGATGAAATAACACCAATAAGTCAGTCAAAAAGACAATCCATCATCTCGGAGCGAACCCGCTTAGATAAGCTATTTATTGCCAACCACCCACTTGATAAACGCGCGTTAGAGCTTGCTACCGATGGCGCACAGTATGCATTTAACGCCAAGCAATTTGATGATTTAATCCAGTTCAGTCAATTTGTATTACTGCGCCACAAAGTGATTAATCAGGCAAATAGCAATAGTAATACCAGCAACAAAAATGACAGCGAAGAAAATGCGCATGCTGCGCTAGCGGTAAATCAACAAGCTGGAAGCGAGCCAGAGAGCAGGCTTATTCGTTACGATAACTCGCAAGTCAGTAATCACTTGCGTCACGGGCAAGCCTTATCAAGTGTTGCATTAACACAAGTACAAGTTGTCAGCCAACTGTATGCCCATAGTTTGTACCAACTATCACACTATATTCAGGCAGAATCGGCTTACGACATCGCCCTGAATTACCTCAATGCCAGCACAAATCTAAAGCCACAGCAGCATAAAGCCAAAACAGAAATGCGCAATTTATTGGCATCCAGTATCTACTTTCAAGCCCAAGCCAATAAGGCGGAAAACCCAGCTTTAGCAGTTAAGGATTTGAAACGGATCAGTACCAGAGTGCCAGAGTCACAATATGCGATAAACGGCCAATTTGAGGCTGCCAATATTTTGCTTTCCCAACAAAAATGGCAACAAGCTATTGAGGTCTTAGTGCCCTTTCAGCAGCGATATCCAAACCATGAATTTAGCGCCACGATCCCCGCTAAATTGGCGCAATCTTACGAAGCATTAGAAGAATGGGAGCTTGCCGCAGAGCAGTTGCTGATTATCGTTGCTAATCAGCCCTCAACAGAATTAAAACGTGAAGCCCAGTACACAGCTGCAGAGTATTACCTAAAGGCAGGCAATACCGAAAAAGCCCGTTTAACCTTCAGAACCTACGCTAGAACTTACCCTGAGCCGTTTGATTTAGCCCAAGAAGTTCGCCTAAAAATGAGTGGGTTTTATCAAGTATCCAATGAACCGAACAAAGAATACTATTGGTATCGCCAAATTCTCAGCGCCGACAAAAAACAGCGCCATCAAGCTTTAGCTATTGGCAATCGTGAGGTCGTTATCGCTTCCATTGCTGCAATTTCGCTTGCCAAAGCTCATCAGCAAACATTTAAAACCATTAAGCTAACAGCGCCGCTCAACAAGACGTTAAAACGTAAACAAGATGAAATGAAACTTGCAATTAACTATTACCAGCAAGTATTAGATTTCCAGCAAGCACAATATGTGCCCCAAGCCACTTATGAACTTGCAGAGATGTATCGTCAACTGGCGGCCGATGTTATGGACTCTGAGCGCCCATCAGATTTAGATGAACTGGCACTAGAAGAATATGAAATCTTGTTAGAAGAATTGGCCTACCCATTTGAAGAAAAAGCGATTGAGATCCACATCAGTAACTCGCAACGTGCTTGGCAAAATATATACGACCAATGGGTAGGTAAAAGCTTTGCCACACTCACTGAATTATCCCCCGCCTTATATAACAAACCGGAGGTAACTCATGATGTTATTGAAGCGATTCATTAAAGCGCCGCTTATTTGTATGACTAGAAAAAGTCTATGGTTAAGCTTTTTTGCTTTAATACAAGGATGTAGCAACACTCAAGTTGCAGAAAGCCAAAACGACAACATCACTGAGTTAGAAAGTGATTCGGCAGCATTAGTTGAGCTGGTAGACACCACAAATGGTGCCCAAGCATCGATAGAGTCATCATTACAAACAAGCTCAGCAACAAGCCAAGTGAATGCTTATGAAGCAGAGGCTAAGCAAAAGCTGGCAAACGTTCCAGCCTCTGTATTAGAGCAATATCAGCAGGCGATAGCGTTAATGAAGCAACAAGAGTGGCAACAAGCGGATGCGATGTTTTCTGTAATCATTAACGCAGAACCACAACTGTCAGGTGCCTATGTTAACCAAGCTATTATTGCCCTCAATCAAAACCAGTTAGATAAAGCTAACGGACATTTAGCCAATGCCATTAGTGCCAACCCAACTAACCCTTATGCCCATCAAATCAAAGCTAACATAGCCAAAACCCAAGGCAAGTTTGAACAAGCTGAACAAGGTTACTTAACGGCACTTGAAATTTGGCCTAATTACCCAGAAGCGCAAGTTAACCTTGCGGTTTTACTGGAGCTTTATAGAGGCAAATTGCTAGATGCTCGCCACTATTACCAATCTTATTTACGCTTAAAACCAGATGATCAACTTGCTCAGCGTTGGTTGGCAGGCTTAGAAATTAAAATTCAGCGTGCAGGTTTAACCTTGCCTGAAGGAGAAAGTTAATATGTCGACATTTATTCCTTCAGCAACACTCAAGCGCTTTGTCAGCTCAATGCTGCGTAATGGTGGATTGTTTTGTATTTTTTGCCTATCAGCGATTCAAACACATGCGGCCGAACCTGCTAGCTCGCCCAATAACCCCGTACTGATTGAAACCAAGGTGACCGGCACGCAAGAGCAACCCAAAGTTCTCTACATCATGCCTTGGCAAGGGATTACAAATCCAGTTGCGATTCAGGATACTGACATGCAAGTCACCTTACCTGAATTTAACCCGATACATCCGAAGCAGTTTCAGCAACAAGTAAGAGAGTTCAGCCTTAACAAGAGTAAGACCAATAACGATTAATCAATAATAAAAATTTACCCGAAAACACGTAACTAACGATTCAAAACAATTAGGACGAGTTAATAAGAACTATTCGTTCAACTCAATAAAAAGGAAAATATCATGAGTTTTACCGACCATATCATTGCATTTTTACAAAATGGCGGCCCATTCATTTACCCTATCGCATTAGTGCTCGTGGTAGGTTTAGCGATCACGATTGAACGCTGGTTATATTTAAGTTCAGCACATCGCACAAATCAAAAAGCCTTTGCACTGATTAAAGAGGCATTAAAAAAAGGCGACGTTGCAACCATCAGCCAACATGCACAAAACAATAAAGCGCCAGTATTTGACGTCCTCCAATCAGGGATTGTTCGTATCTCTCAAGCTGATCGTCGTGAAGATGTGGAATATGCGATGGAAGAAACCATCATGGAATACATGCTGAGGCTAGAAAAGCGCACACCATTCATTGCAACGTTAGCCAATATCGCCACCTTACTCGGTCTTCTCGGTACCATTATGGGCCTAATCGCGGCATTCTCTGCCGTGGCAAGTGCCGATCCAGCAGAAAAAGCCAATCTACTATCATCAAGTATCTCAGTTGCAATGAACACCACAGCATTTGGCTTGATCACAGCTATCCCATTGATTTTATTCCACTCAACCCTGCAAACGAAAACAGCAACGATTGTAGATTCAATTGAAATGGCAGGCATTAAGTTACTTAACTCTTTGTCATTTAATAAGCATACGGATTCTGATCGAGGCTAATACTATGAGACGCCGTCGTCGCCCCAATACCGAAGACGCTGAACTCGATATCACTTCGTTTATGAACTTGATGATCGTGTTAGTGCCAGTATTGCTGCTTAGTTTAGTGTTTTCACAAGTGCGGATTTTAAATCTGCAACTACCTGTGTCTGCAGAATCTCAGCAAGCTGATGAAGATCAAGAACCTAAGGTACTTGAGCTGGTGATCACCTCGAATCACTTAACCCTTAACTACCCAGCGGGTATTTTACTTAAACGTTTTGAAATAACTGACGAAGGCTATGACTTCAAGGCATTATCTGTATATTTACAAGATTTGAAGCTGACATTTCAACAACAAGCCATTGAGAAAAGAGATATCGTGTTGTTGCTTGAACCCAATGTGGATTACCAAACCATCGTCACGACAATGGATACCGTTAGATCTTATAAAGCTGTGGTTGCCGCCAATTTAGTGGATGCTGAGTTATTTCCGCTTATTTCATTAGGCGACGCTCCAGAAAATAGCCTTGAGCAAAGTGCAAGCAGTACAACCGCAGGAGGCCAGCCATGAAGCAATCTTCAAGAGCTAAGCGTCTTGCAAAGCACCACAAGCGCTTTAAAGCTGGCGGTAAACTTAATCTTGTCGCATTAATGGATATTTTCACAATCTTGGTTTTCTTTTTGATTGTGAACCAATCAGAAGTGCGGGTATTGCAAAATATCGAAAAGATAGAATTGCCAGTATCGATTGCCGAAGAACTGCCTGTTGAGAACCTGGTTATCACTGTATTGCCAGACACTGTGCTCATTCAAGAGCGTGCAGTGTGGCAAAACTCTGACGATAAACCCAATTTTAGCGAACAAGAAAATGCGCAATTTATTGCCGCTATCACCACAGAGCTGACCTATCAAGCCAGCAAGCGTGTTGAATTAACAGAGTCCGAAAAGGAAAAAGGACGAGCGGTCACCATCATAGGAGGCTCTGACACGCCTTACCTAGTGTTGAAACAAATTATGGCTGCATGTGCTGAAACAGGCTATCGCAATATGTCACTCGCTGTTGAGCGACAAGCCAGTAAAACACAGAGTGAGGGCTAATATGACCACAGCAAGCCTTACTCATAGCAGTGATAATAGCTTTTCTGATATCGGTGATATGTTTAAACCAAGTAGACAAGATAGATTATTTAAACAAATCTTAATTTTGTTACTGGTGGTTTATGTCATCTTTGGTATTGGTGTCCCTTTTTTAGAGCAAGTGGAAGTGCCAAGGGAAGTCAAAGAGCAATTGCCACCTCAACTGGCCAAAATCATGCTGAAAGAAAAACAACTTCCAGTACCTGAAAAGCCAAAAGAGGAACCTATCCCAGAACCCGAACCAGAAAAACTCGAAGAAAAACCTGTCGAGAAAGTGGAAGAACCACCAAAGATGCAACCAACAACTCGAGAGGCAGCAAAAGAGAAAGCACAAAAGTCAGGCCTTGCAGCCATGAAAGATGAGCTTTTTTCGATGCGTGAAGCTTTTGATGTTAAACCTGCAGCGCAAAGTAACCTTGAGCAAAACCAAGCCCAAGAAGTGAAAGTAAAACGCAAATTACTTGCCGCAGCGGCTAATACACAAAGTGAAAGCTTATCGACTTCGACCGTGCAGCAAACCGTGGTATCTGATGCGATTAGCACTAAAAATACCCAGCAAATACGGTTAGCTGAAGAAGAGGTATTAGCAGTCGCAGGGGCGAATGCAGAAATTGATCGTGAGGCAAGTTCTGCAGGTCAACGTTCTGAAGCGGCGTTAAGGCGTACCCTTGAGGCCAACAAAGCACGATTGTATGCACTGTATAACCGTGCTTTGAGAAAAGATCCTTTTCTTAAAGGTAAAGTCATGTTCGAAATTGAAATTCAACCAAACGGCAGCATTAGTCGTGTCGATATTCAATCGAGCCAATTAAATAACCCGAAATTAGAACGCCAATTAAAGGTTGTTTTACGTTCAATCAGCTTTCCTGCTGAGGATGTAGCGACCATGACGACAATTTGGGCCATCGACTTCTTACCCAGCTAGTTAATCGCATTAACGACAAACAAAAATACGGCCAATAGGCCGTATTTTTTATAGGGTTAGCACCATCACTTGCGCATTGTCGCCATAAGTCTCACTGGCGACATTATTTACATCAATGCTAAAGCCCATTTTCTGCCAAAATGACATTGAATGTTGAATCGCGACTAATTGAATGTGTTGGTAATGGCCAGCTTTAGCAATATCAATTAACTGGGTTACCATTTTTTTACCAGCGCCTTTGCCTTTAAGTGCTTTAGAAACTGCTAAATCATGTAAGAACAGTCTGTCCCCTTTATTTTCATTTAAAAGAGGCTGATAAAGCTTAGGAGGCGTTTCATCGTGCCATTCGTGAGCGAGCAAGTAAGCAAGGATGTTATCCGCTTTATCTTGCAGTACAAAACAGCAGTGAGGCGAATGTAGCCACTTGCCTCTTAACACCTGCAAACTTTCTGGCTCAATCTCAGTATAGACCTCACACTGTAACTCAAAAATCGCTTGCCACATTGATGGTTCAATCTTGTTTATCTGCATCACATTCTCTAAAGATAGCTCGCTAATAACAAACGCCGTTAGGGTTCTGAATAATCAAAGCGCCATTGTTAAGCACTAGAGTGCTTCAAGCATAACGCTGATATTAAATTTCAGGCAACAAAAAGCCCGTCATAAGACGGGCTTTTGCTCTAACCGTAAGGTTAAATATGGCTGGGATACCAGGATTCGAACCTGGGAATGCCGAGATCAAAACCCGGTGCCTTACCACTTGGCGATATCCCAAAAACTTGGATATGTCACTCTTAAACTAGGAAGATGTACATATTGAAGAAAATTTGATGGTACGGGAGGAGAGACTTGAACTCTCACACCTTGCGGCACCAGAACCTAAATCTGGCGTGTCTACCAATTCCACCACTCCCGCATCAAATTTTTACCAGAGTAAACTCATTTAAATCATGAGTAAACGCTGTTTCTTGCTCTTTTCTAACTAAGTAGTTTAGGGTTTCCCTCTACTCTACCTTTTAAATATGGTAGCAATGGCGGGACTTGAACCTGCGACCCCAGCATTATGAGTGCTGTGCTCTAACCAGCTGAGCTACATTGCCAAAGATGGCTGGGATACCAGGATTCGAACCTGGGAATGCCGAGATCAAAACCCGGTGCCTTACCACTTGGCGATATCCCAATAATCTTTACTACTTACTTTAAAATGGCTGGGATACCAGGATTCGAACCTGGGAATGCCGAGATCAAAACCCGGTGCCTTACCACTTGGCGATATCCCAATCTAAAGCTTTTTGAAAACTCGCTATTAGCCAATTTTCTTAATAATGGTACGGGAGGAGAGACTTGAACTCTCACACCTTGCGGCACCAGAACCTAAATCTGGCGTGTCTACCAATTCCACCACTCCCGCACAGACTCTGTTTATCATCCAGAACACGATGCTCATTTAACCTTGAGAAGGTAGCTGGTCATATTTCTAAAGTCATACTTTAACTAACCAGCAATCTCTTAATTTACATCTAGAGAAGATGGTAGCAATGGCGGGACTTGAACCTGCGACCCCAGCATTATGAGTGCTGTGCTCTAACCAGCTGAGCTACATTGCCACTTTATTCTTACTTGCCCTCGTCGTGAGGACGGGGCGTATTATGCTTATTCAGGGTATCGAGGTCAACTGCTTTTTTTAGCTATTTTCATCAATTGTTGTTGTTCGGCTATAAGTTCACCAAACTGAGCGTCAAATCGACAAAATATCTTAGTAAAGTTAACCTCAATCCCTTTTTTAAACAATCTTCACACTATAATAGTTTGAAAATCGCTTTTATACGTTGAATAAGAAATGCATTACATCGCCATCTTTAACGATATAACCTTTACCTTCGACACGTAATTTACCCGCATCTTTGGCACCAGCTTCACCTTTATACTCAATGAAGTCATCATAGCTCATCACTTGTGCACGAATGAAGCCACGCTCAAAGTCAGTATGAATAACACCAGCAGCCTGTGGAGCACTTGCGCCAACTGGCACAGTCCAAGCACGCACTTCTTTTACACCAGCGGTAAAGTAAGTTTGTAAATCCAGTAATTGGTAACCTGCACGAATAACGCGATCAAGGCCTGGCTCGTCTAAACCGAGATCTGCCATAAACTCATCACGCTCTTCAGCGTCCATTTCTGCAAGCTCAGATTCAATCGCCGCACAAACAGCAACAACGACAGCATTCTCTGTTTCTGCAATCGCTTTTACTGCATCTAAATGTGGGTTGTTTTCAAAACCATCTTCAGACACGTTAGCAATATACATAGTAGGCTTAAGTGTTAAGAAGTTAAGGTAAGCAATAGCTGCTAACTCTTCTTTACTTAGCTCAAGTGAACGCAGCATTTGGCCTTCATCTAGCGTTGGGCGCATTTTCTCAAGCACTTCAACTTCAAACTTAGCCTCTTTATCGCCACCTTTAGCACGCTTTTGTTGACGTGTAATCGCACGCTCTAAACTATCTAAGTCAGCTAAGGCTAATTCAGTGTTAATCACTTCGATATCGCCAGCTGGATCAACTTTATTAGCAACGTGAACAATGTTTGGGTCTTCAAAACAACGAACCACATGACCAATCGCATCAGTTTCACGAATGTTAGCTAGGAATTTATTTCCTAAGCCTTCACCTTTAGATGCACCAGCAACCAAACCTGCAATATCAACAAATTCCATTGTCGTTGGTAAAATACGCTCAGGGCTAACAATAGCAGCAAGCTTATCTAAACGAGAATCCGGTACTGGTACAACACCAGTGTTAGGCTCAATGGTACAAAACGGGAAGTTAGCTGCTTCAATTCCTGCTTTAGTTAACGCATTAAATAGTGTTGACTTACCAACGTTTGGCAAACCAACAATGCCGCATTTAAAACCCATATTTGTTACCTTTATCTATGTTGAACTGCATCAACACTGATGCAGTGAATATCAATAATCATCTTAAAACCGATGACGATTAGCCCGTTGATACGGTATTAATCCTTACTCAGCTTTAAAAGTATGTAATCTGTTCATGGCTTTCGCCATATCTTGCTTAAATAAAATCTCTGTTGAACGCACTGCTTCATCTATTACTGCGTTCATTTTTTCTTGATCTACTGCGGGTGCTTTACCCAACACATAACCACTGACACGATTTTTATCACCAGGATGGCCGATACCGATACGAAGACGATGGAAGCCTTTATCGTTGCCCATTTTCGCAATGATGTCTTTTAGACCGTTATGGCCACCGTGACCGCCACCAAGTTTGAACTTAGCGACTCCCGGCTCCATATCCAGCTCATCATGTGCAACTAAAATTTGCTCTGGGGTAATTCTAAAAAAGTTAGCTAATGCACTCACTGACTTACCGCTTAAATTCATAAACGTTGTCGGAATTAATAACCTGACATCTTTCCCGTCAATGGTCACTCTTGCGGTTAAACCAAAATATTTGCTATCAGGTACTAAAGTAGCGCCACATAAACGTGCGAGTTCCTGCACATACCATGCACCTGCATTATGACGAGTTTGCGCGTATTCAGCGCCCGGATTTGCAAGGCCGACAATTAGTTTAATTTGACTCATTAGTACTCATTTTTTAGCGAAAATAATACCGCGCGAACAACAAATCAAAGTACAAAAACACACTGACAATGATCTGATTGCGCTAAAGCGCGGCATTTTAACACTCAAAACAGAACTCAACAAATACCCTGTGCTAATTAACCTAAACTCAAGATAATAACTTGGCTTTAAGCGGCTGCTTTTACTGACGAGCGCGTTTAATTTTATTGCCACAAACTGGCTATTGGCGCAAAGGCTGTGCCTAGTAAGAAGAAAAACAGCAGGAGAAAACGAGAAGATAGATGTTTAAAATTAGAAGCGCCTGAACTTTTCAGGCACTTCATTCGACAACATTATCTAATTAATGATTCAGATCTGTGGGTATGGCTAGTCACAATATAGGTCATGCTAAGCCTAATGCATATTTAAGGACTTTCTTTTTGATTGGGTTGTCATGGTTTGCTAGCTTTAACATGCCATTTCTTAATAATTTGAGCGGCAATAAATTATTACTAAAACCAGCATAAAATGCATCCATCGCAGACATCATCAGTAAATTATCGTTATAACGTTTGCACTGATATTGCTGTAACACGCTTCCAGTCCACCAAGGTTTATCGTTGCCAATTGCATCAGCAATCGTCGCAATCAATACATCAACATCTTTAAAACCAATATTCACCCCCTGCCCCGCAAGTGGGTTAATGGTATGTGCTGCATCACCTAATATGACCACATTGTCTTGATAATATGATTGCGCATGTCGACGTGTTAATGGAAAACTGCCTCTGTCGATAACGGTAAAGTCACTATCTAACCGCTCAGGGAAATGCTGTCTGATTTGTTCGGCAAGTTGCACAGGGTTAAGTTGCATTAATTGCTTAATTCGGCTGCGACTGTCATACCAAACTAATGACGCATTTTTACCTGGTAAAGGTAAAAGCGAACGTGGGCCATGAGGTGTAAATTGTTGCCATGTAACATCTTGTTGCTCAGTCGCTGTGGCAACATTAATCAACATGGCTGATTGTGCATAATCCCAACCTGTAATTCCAATACCTGCCCACTGACGGACTTGTGAGTTAGCCCCATCGGCCCCCACAACCAGTGTCGCCATCAGCTCAGCACCAGAATCAAGACTGACTTTAACTTGTGTAGCTTCACTTGAGCTAACTCGTTCAAATCGACTTACACTGTTGGGGCAATATAAAGTGATATTGTCCATCGTCTCAATTTGTTGCCATAGACACAGTTGAATTAAGCGATTTTCAAAAAAGTAACCTAAATGCGGTTCACCTATTTGGTCCGCATGAAACTGAGTGATGCAATCATCCACCTCCCAAGTTTCTAAGCCTTTATATGCCACATGACGTAATGATAATAAGGTGTCCATCACACCAAGACGGTCGAGCAATTGCTCAGAGGCGACACTAATTGCTGACACTCGAAGATCCAGCGCTTGTTCTGGTTCATAGGCCTTGGGTTGATAAGCTTCAATCATTGCCACATTTAAGCCTAACTGCCCCAAGCCAACAGCAACAGCAGCTCCAACCATCCCGCCACCAACAATCACTACATCATGTTGAATCTCTTGACTTTGGTCACTGCCTTCAACCGTATTTTGAACTGCATCTTGCATTACTAAACCCTTCTCATCGCACGTCACACTTGTTGTAGTTAAATATGTGCAAACGTGTCTAAAATCGCTTAATCGTGTCGATATGTTGCTAGACAATCTTTGAGCAACACCTGCTTACAATGGTGACATATTAACCAGTAAACCTCTTCTTATACTCAAATTGTCTAATGAAAACACCTTGCACCACTTCTGTCATGCCAAGGTAAGAGAGGATACTATGTCTACTAACAGCACGTACGTACATTCTACAAAAATTAGCACCAAACTTTCGACAACGTCATTGGCGTTTAATGTAAAAAAAATAACCCGCGTTTTAGTGAGCGCTATATTGGCCGTCACTGGGTTATTTTCTGCTGCATCTCATGCGCAAATACAACCAATGGAAACCGTCACTGTCATCTATCGCACGCCATTTGATTATGCCTTATATCAGCAAACCACGGAAATGCTCACTGGCTTTAATCGAGAGCTAGGCCAGAAAATTATTGCCCAAGCTCGCCAAGACAATGTCACCTTGGCAAAAAGATACGGTTTTTTTGCTGATGACGAACAAGAATTCGTCAATTTAGCAGCAGAGTTTACCCATTCATCAAGATTGCATGCTGATTTAAATCAAAAGGTCATGCTTCAAGCACGTTTAGATAATTTAGCGATGGCCGAAGATTTTGGCTTTTTTGCTAATCAATCAAATGAGTTAGCACAGCAAGATAAATACCCTGAAAAAATAGGGGTATTCGCCATTTCAGAATAATGCTAACAAGATGTGCACAAAGGCTAGCCAGCGAGCCTTTGTGCAGTTAAAATACTCGGCTATTTTTCTGTGGTAATAGAACGGCGTAACTGATGAGTAAAAAACTACACATAAAAACCTGGGGCTGTCAGATGAACGAGTACGATTCATCTAAAATGGCTGATTTGCTGGACGATTATCAAGGTTATACCTTGACTGAGGATGCTGAAGAAGCAGACGTACTGCTACTAAACACATGTTCAATTCGTGAAAAAGCACAGGAAAAAGTGTTTCATCAGCTTGGTCGCTGGAAAACCTTAAAAGATAAAAAACCTGATTTAATTATCGGTGTTGGCGGCTGTGTTGCGTCGCAAGAAGGTAAAGCAATTAAAGAACGTGCTCAGTGTGTTGATATTATTTTTGGCCCACAAACCTTGCACCGTCTTCCTGAAATGATTACCCAAATCAATAACGGTGATAAAGCCGTTATTGATGTGAGCTTCCCTGAAATCGAAAAGTTTGACCGTTTACCTGAGCCTAAAGCTGATGGTCCAACGGCGTTCGTGTCCATTATGGAAGGTTGCAGTAAATATTGTTCTTTCTGTGTTGTGCCATACACACGTGGTGAAGAAGTCAGCCGCCCTGTCGATGATGTGATTTTAGAAGTTGCACAACTCGCGGAGCAAGGTGTACGTGAAGTAAACCTACTTGGCCAAAACGTTAATGCTTTCCGTGGCCCAACTCACGATGATGAAATCTGCACCTTTGCAGAGCTCATTCGCTTAGTAGCATCTATTGATGGCATCGATCGTATTCGCTTTACCACGAGTCACCCTATCGAGTTTTCACAAGACATTATTGATGTCTATGAAGATACACCTGAATTAGTGAGCTTCTTGCACTTACCTGTTCAGTCAGGTTCAGATCGCATCTTAACTAACATGAAACGTGGCCATATGGCGATTGAATACAAGTCAATCATCCGTCGCTTACGTAAAGCCCGTCCTGATATTCACATCAGTTCTGACTTTATTATTGGTTTCCCAGGTGAAACTCAAGCAGACTTTGAAGACACCATGAAGTTAATTGAAGATGTGAGCTTTGATCACAGCTTCAGCTTTATCTACAGTGCACGTCCTGGTACTCCAGCAGCGGACTTGCCTGATGATGTATCCATGGAAGAGAAAAAACAGCGACTAGCGATTTTACAAGACCGTATTACTCAACAAGCGATGCGTTACAGCCGTCAAATGCTAGGTACAGTGCAACGTATTATGGTAGAAGGTCCATCTGTAAAGAATCCAATGGAGCTTCGTGGTCGTACTGAAAATAATCGTGTCGTTAACTTTGAAGGCGATCCAAAGTGCATTGGTGGCTTTGTTGATGTTGAAATCGTTGACGTTTACACGAATTCATTACGTGGCGTATTTGTCCGTGGTGAAGACGAAATGGATTTACGTCGTAGTTTACGCCCGTCAGATATTTTGGCTAAACATAAAACCGATGATGATTTAGGTGTGACTCAGTTCACTCCAAACTAATCATTAATCAGATTATGTTTTGTTAATAAAGGCGGCCTTGAGCCGCCTTTATTATGCTTTTACCATCATAGCGTGGTATTTTAGCGTTTACACTCGTAGATTGATTGTTAATAAACTCTCGTTTTGGAGCAATATTTTTGTCCACTAAAGTAACAACCATGAATTTGTACCTTGAGCCCTCAGAGACTCGAAGGTTGGCCTCATTATGTGGTCCTTATGATGACAACATTAAACAACTTGAGCGCCGTTTAGGGGTTGAGATTGCCCACAAAAACAATCATTTCAAGATTGTAGGCCTACCACGCAACGCATTTAATGCGAATAATTTGCTCAAGCAGTTATATATTGAAACGCAAACGGTTAAAGGCAGCACCCCTGATCTTGAACCTGAGCGCGTGCATTTAGCCATACAAGAAGTCATCAACCTTGAAGCTGAAAGCTCAGGTGAAGACAGTGCCCTGCACATCAAAACTAAACGCGGTGTTATCAAGCCAAGAAATCCAAACCAAGCCAATTATGTGGCCAATATTGCCAAGCATGATATTACTTTTGGTATTGGTCCTGCTGGTACGGGTAAAACCTTCTTAGCCGTGGCTGCAGCCGTTGATGCCCTTGAGCGCCAAGAAGTCCGCCGTATTTTGCTAACTCGACCAGCGGTTGAAGCAGGTGAAAAGTTAGGTTTCTTGCCTGGTGATTTAAGCCAGAAAGTCGACCCTTACTTACGCCCGCTTTATGATGCATTATTTGAAATGCTCGGATTTGAAAAAGTTGAAAAACTGATTGAGCGCAACATTATTGAAATCGCGCCACTTGCTTATATGCGAGGCCGTACCCTAAATGATGCGTTTGTTATTTTGGATGAAAGCCAAAATACCACGGTTGAACAAATGAAAATGTTCCTAACCCGTATCGGCTTTAATTCTCGCGCTGTTATCACAGGTGATATTACTCAAATAGATTTGCCTCGTAGCCAAAAGTCTGGTCTACGCCAAGCTATCGAAGTGCTCAGCGAAGTGAATGACATCAGCTTTAACTTTTTCATGTCACACGATGTTGTGCGTCACCCAATTGTTGCTAGAATTGTTGAAGCCTATGATGCCTTCGACAGTAAAGAGCTAGCAATAAAAGCGGAAAAAGAGCGCCAGTACAAAAAGCGACAAGAAGCATTTAACGAACAAATGACGCAAGAAAATCATGCTACTGAGGTCGTTAAAAATGAGCTCTGAGAAAAGCACGAAACTGGAGCTAGATGTAGACTTACAGATTGCGGTAAATGACCCACAAGCTATTCCGACACAAGAAGAGTTTGAATTATGGGTTCGCACCGCAATTGGTAACACAATGGCACAAGCTGAATTGACGATTCGTATTGTCGAAAATACTGAAAGTCAGCAGCTTAACCATACTTATCGAGGCAAGGATAAACCAACAAATGTTTTATCTTTTCCCTTCGATGCCCCACCAGGGGTAGAATTGCCACTTTTAGGTGATTTAATCATTGCTGCTGAGGTCGTAGAACTCGAAGCAAAACAACAAAATAAGCCCCTTGTTGCACATTGGGCTCATATGGTTATTCATGGCTGCTTGCATTTGCTAGGTTATGACCATATTATCGACAGTGAAGCCGAAGAAATGGAGTCATTAGAGACTCAACTCATTGAAGGTTTAGGTTTTTCAAATCCGTATAAGGAAGCATAAATAAGTCAAAGGATTGCATGAAAGTGCCCTCCAGCGATTTAGTAAAATATTATGAGTGACGACATCCCACCGAGTACCAGCGCCCGTAAAAAAAACTGGATTGACAAAATAGGTCAGTTGTTTCAGGGCGAACCTCAAAATCGTGAAGATCTTGTTGATGTGATTGCAGGCGCTGAAGAGCGTGATCTCATTACCGAAGATACTCGCGAAATGATGAATGGTGTTTTAGAAGTATCGGGTCTTCGCGTTCGCGATATTATGATCCCTCGAAGCCAAATAGTCACATTACAAATCGATAGTACTGTTGAAGAGTTACTTGAAACAGTCATCGAATCAGCGCACTCTCGTTTTCCCGTAGTCAACGAAGATAAAGATCATATTGAAGGTATTTTGTTAGCAAAAGATCTACTCAAATATGGTTTTAAGCAATCTGACCAACCTTTCTCATTACACCAAGTCATTCGACCTGCTGTAGTTGTCCCAGAAAGTAAACGAGTCGATGTGCTGCTAAAAGAATTCCGCTCCCAACGTTATCATATGGCCATTGTGGTTGATGAGTACGGTGGCGTATCCGGTCTAGTCACCATTGAAGATATCTTGGAAGAAATCGTCGGCGAAATTGAAGACGAATTTGACCATAGCTCAGTGGAAGATACGGAAATCAAGAAGATCAGTAACACAGCGTTTATGATTAAAGCCCGCACGCCCATTGATGAATTCAATGAAGCTTGTGGTACCCAATTCAGCGACGAAGAGTTCGATACTGTCGGTGGTTTAGTGTCTCATGCCTTTGGTCATTTACCAGAGCGTAATGAAAGCGTGTTAATCGAAGGCATTGAATTCAAAGTCACTAACGCTGATACTCGACGACTCATTCAGCTTAGTGTGAAGTTACCTGATCCTAAACTTCAAGAAGACAACGACGACTAACACTGTGTTTAAAAAAAATAATATCTCTGCATCATCTTTAGTTAAGATGATGACCGCTTTTATTGCGGGTGCTTCAACCACACTCGCTTTTGCGCCCTACTCCATTTGGGCCTTCTATCCAGCGGCGATGTTATTTGTCCTCTGGCAAAGCCGTAAATTACCCCCAAAAGAAAACTTCTTTCACTGGTTAAGTTTCGGCTTTGGCTGTTTTGCCTTTGGTATAAGCTGGGTACATGTCAGCATCGACACCTTTGGGGGATTACCCTTATTTGTATCGATGACATTAATGGGGTTATTAGCTCTTTACCTAGCACTTTATCCTGCACTGGCAGGCTACCTCACCGCTAAGCTTAGTCAACACCCACGCTTTAAGCATTGGCATTGTTATTTCCAATATCTAGGTTTGTTTCCTGCTCTTTGGGTTATTACAGAGTGGATGCGAGGCTGGGTATTAACTGGGTTCCCGTGGTTATGGGCTGGCTACAGCCAAACCCAAGGGCCGCTTTCTGAGTTAGCCAGCATTGTTGGCGCACTTGGATTAAGTTACATCATTGCCCTATTCTGTGGCTCTATTGCATTAGTCATGAAAAAGCGCTTTATGAGTGCCATCATTATTTCTGCAGTGCTATTGGCGTCCACAATCGCAGCACCAATGATATCGGACATTACCCCTCGCAATGAGACTGTAAAAGTTGCCTTGGTGCAAGGTAATATTGCACAAAGCATGAAATGGGAGCCTGATGCACTATGGCCTACACTGCTAAAATACATGGACTTAAGCCGTCCAAATTTTGATGCTGATATTGTCATATGGCCAGAGGCTGCTGTTCCAGCACCAGAATCAATGGTGGGTGATTTTTTAAGAAACACAGATAAAGTCGCCAATATGAATGACAGTGCCATTATTACTGGCATCATCAGTCTGCAAAAGAATGATTTTTATAATTCTCTTATTGTCCTAGGTAACGCTAATAAAGCCGTTCAACCTATGGGCGATTATCAAGGCAATGGCACTAATGATTATAAAAAACACCACTTACTGCCTATCGGTGAATTCGTCCCGTTTGAGAGTCTACTAAGACCATTGGCACCGTTTTTTAATCTGCCAATGTCATCATTTGCTAGGGGAAATTTTCAACAGCAAAACCTTAACGCTATGGGGTATCAAATTGCTCCAGCACTTTGCTATGAAATCGTATTTCCAGAACAGCTTCGCGCCAATACTCATGCTGATACTGATTTACTGCTTACTGTGTCAAATGATGCATGGTTTGGTGACTCAATTGGCCCCCTACAGCACATGGAAATTGCCCAAATGCGCTCAATTGAGCTTGGTAGACCACTGGTTCGAGCAACCAATAATGGCGTGACAGCTGTGGTTGATGTCCACGGGCGTATTACCCACCAAATACCACAATTTAAAGAAGGCGTATTAGTGGCCGATGTCGCTTTATATGACGGTGAAACTTGGTTTAAACATTTAGGTCAGACCCCATTATTGATATTGTGCTGGTTACTATTACTCGTTGGCATCGCTATTCAAGTGTCGATCTGGAAACAGAGCAAAACTGATTGAACCAAAAACAAAAGCAAACAGGGTTTACCTTAATTGAGCTCGTTGTTGTCATTATCATTTTGGCTATTTTAGCCATCGTGGCAGCACCTAAATTTATCACTGTCTCTACTGAAGCGAGAGTCAGTGGCCTTGCACAGCTCAATGCCAGTGCTAAAACAGCAAATAATCTTGTTTATGCCCGCTCGCAGATGAGTAGCTTTTCTACTCAAGCTGTAGGAAGCCGTGATGATTTGTTAGATATTGATTTAGAAGGTGATGGCAGTTTTAATACCCGCCTAAAATGGGGTTACCTAGATAATACTGATATCGAAAAATGGCTCATTATTGATGATGGTTTTGTGATTGAGTACCAAGGTATTGCAAATACCTTTATCGGTTACGATCTAAACCAAGACGGCAAAGTCCAAGATGACCAATGCTATTTTCTCTATAGCCAAGCTGCTAATGCAACCACCCCACCAGGCTATGTCAACGAGGTGTCTGGGTGTTAAACCGTTAATTGGCTCAGCTGAGCCAATTAACCTTTGCTAAAACATTAAGGTGCTAAAGATTCTCGGGTGAACATTTCATTATCACACTGAGGGCAGTCAGGAATTAAGCTTGGAAACTCAATGCTCATTTCATGGTTACATTCAGTACAAATGACCTTTCCTTGGTTTATCACCTCACCCGACATATAAAAGCCCTTGTGTTTGAAGTCTTGGGCAATCTCATGCCATTCAACTTGGCTTCTATCCGTAATTTCACCTAGCCAATGCCAAAGGGTGTTTTCTAAAGTGATAACTGTAGGACTAAAACTGAGATTTTCAGCATTTTCCTCTTTTACATAGCTTGCGATGTCACGCTTTAAAAATTCTTCTACTAAAGCGAGCTCCTCTGCTTGAGCTTCTGACTTCAATTGCAAATAATCTTTACACTGGGTTACTGATGCAAAAAGGCTCTTTGCAGTCAATGAGTTATCTTCTTCATAGCGCTGTTTCACTTGCTCAAAAAGCGTCTGATAAAGCCCTAATAATGCTGAACTTCTTCCACTCATAAAAAATACTCCTTCATCTGAACCTTTTTAATGCATCACTTCTAGTTTATTCTATGCAGATCTCACTCGCGCTTTTTAGCGTTAGATCAAACAATGGGCGGCATAGGCCGGAATAGATTGATGCAAGAGCAATATAATCCCTCAGAAATTGAAGCCCTAGTGCAAAAGCACTGGGAAGACAAAAAAACCTTCGAAGTTACAGAAGATGAAAACAAAGAGAAATTTTACTGTCTCTCAATGTTCCCTTATCCATCTGGTCGACTTCACATGGGACACGTCCGTAACTACACCATAGGTGATGTTGTTGCTCGTTACCAACGTTTGCAAGGTAAAAATGTATTACAACCTATCGGTTGGGACTCATTCGGCCTACCTGCTGAAAATGCGGCAATCAACAACAAGACAGCCCCAGCACCGTGGACATACGAAAATATCGACTACATGAAAAACCAGCTTAAATTATTAGGTTTTGGTTATGATTGGAGTCGTGAAATTGCGACTTGTACTCCTGAGTACTACCAGTGGGAGCAATGGTTCTTCACCAAGTTATACGAAAAAGGCTTAGTCTATAAAAAGACTGCGTCAGTAAACTGGTGTCCAAACGATGAAACCGTACTCGCCAATGAACAAGTACAAGACGGCTGCTGCTGGCGCTGTGACACTGAAGTGGTTCAAAAAGAAATCCCTCAGTGGTTCATCAAAATTACCGATTACGCTGAAGAGCTATTAAATGATATTGATCAGCTAGACGAATGGCCTGAACAGGTTAAGTCAATGCAGCGTAACTGGATTGGCCGCAGTGAAGGTATCGAAATGACCTTTAATGTTGCTAACAGTGACGAGACGTTCGATATCTACACAACACGTCCTGATACCGTTATGGGTGTGACGTATGTTGCGATTGCAAGCGGTCACCCGCTAGCAGAAAAAGCCGCGCTGAATAACCCAGAGTTAGCTGCATTCATTGAAGAATGTAAAAACGTTGATACCACTGAAGCTGCTATGGCTGCAATGGAGAAAAAAGGCGTTGCAACGGGTCTTAATGCCATTCACCCATTAACGGGTAAAGAAGTCCCAATTTGGGTCGGAAACTTTGTATTAATGAACTATGGCACAGGCGCTGTTATGTCTGTTCCTGCTCATGATCAACGTGATTACGAATTTGCTAAAAAGTATGGTTTAGCCATTGAAGCTGTAATTAAGCCAGTTGATGGTGAGCTAGATATTAGTGAAGAAGCCTTCACTGAAAAAGGCGTACTATTTAATTCAGCTGAGTTCGACGGTCTTGAATTCCAAGCCGCTTTTGATGCGATTGATGCAAAACTTGCCGCAGAAGGTAAAGGTAAGCGTCAAGTCAACTTCCGTCTACGTGACTGGGGTGTTTCTCGTCAACGCTACTGGGGCGCACCAATTCCAATGGTGACCCTTGAAGACGGTACTGTCATGCCAACGCCAGAAGAGCAACTCCCCGTTGTCTTACCTGAAGATGTGGTAATGGATGGTATTCAAAGCCCAATTAAAGCAGACAAAGAGTGGGCTAAGACTGAAGTTAACGGCCAGCCAGCACTGCGTGAAACAGATACCTTCGATACCTTTATGGAGTCATCTTGGTACTACGCACGTTACTGTAGCCCGCATGCCGATCAAATGCTTGACCCTGCTAAAGCGAACTACTGGTTACCAGTGGATCAATACATTGGTGGTATCGAACATGCGTGTATGCACTTACTTTACTTCCGTTTCTTCCACAAATTACTTCGCGATATCGGATTAGTGGATTCGAACGAGCCTGCAAAACGTCTATTGACTCAAGGTATGGTACTTGCTGATGCGTACTACTACACCAATGAGAAAGGCGCTCGAGTTTGGGTTTCACCAGCTGATGTAACAGTTCAAGAAACTGACGACAAAGGCCGTGTAGTTAAGGCTGTCGACAAAGAAGGCCATGAACTGGTTTACACCGGTATGAGCAAAATGTCGAAGTCTAAGAATAACGGTATTGACCCACAAGAAATGGTTGATAAATACGGTGCTGACACCGTACGTTTATTCATGATGTTTGCTGCACCACCTGAGCTAACGCTTGAATGGCAAGAATCAAGTGTTGAAGGTGCACATCGCTTTATTAAGCGTTTATGGAAAACGGCACACGATCATGTTGCTCAAGGTGACGTTGTTGCTCTTGACCCTAAAGCGCTTGATAACAATCAAAAAGCACTTCGTCGTGAACTGCATAAGACTATCGCCAAAGTCAGTGATGACATCGAGCGTCGTCAAATGTTCAACACTGCTATTGCCGCTATCATGGAGCTAATGAACAAATTGCAAAAAGCACCGTCTGCTAACGAGCAAGACCGTGCACTTATGCAAGAAGCATTAACTGCAGTAACGCGTTTGCTTTACCCTATCATTCCACATACAAGCTTTAGCTTATGGACTGCTTTAGGTAACCAAACTGATATTGAAGATAGCTTATGGCCAACAGTTGATGAGTCAGCACTGGTTGAAGACAGCAAACTTATTATCGTTCAAGTGAATGGTAAACTGCGCGCTAAAATCACCGTTGCTGCAGATGCATCAAAAGAGGAAGTTGAAGCGTTAGGCTTAGCGGATGAAAACGTACAAAAGTTCACTGACGGTGTCACCGTGCGTAAAGTGATTTACGTACCAGGTAAACTGCTGAACATTGTTGCAAAATAATCATTTTCAACAATTAACGCTGTTCACTACAGTGAAATAATGCATTTTCTGACAGTAAGGTTGCTATTGATTAGCAACCTTACTTATTTCCCTGTAATCTATTATTCAACTTTGCTTTAGCAAAATATCCACTCCAACGTTTAAAAGGATGCCAATAACAGTGATGCTAATACAACGCATTAGCTTGGCAATAATCGCACTGGTTATCTTAACCACTGCAGGTTGCGGCTTTAAATTACAACGCAGTTATTCTATTCCAGCTGAGCTTGAAGAATTACATTTAAGCACCAGCGATCAATACAGTGAGCTATCAAGACTGGTAAGCGACAGATTACGTATTCATGCAGTCTCAACAGTACCTGCATCAGATACAACGCCAACACTAAGGTTAATTAACGACTCATTAGAGCGAGCGACATTATCGTTATACCCAACAGGTAACGTTGCCGAATACGAATTGATTTATTTAGTGAATTATTCCGTCACTTTGCCACAATCTGAACCACAAATTTTCCATGCTGAAGTACGTCGCGATTACCAAGACGATCCTCGTACAGCTCTCGCTAAAAGTCGCGAGATGGATATGTTGGTCAAAGAAATGCGTATTCAAGCAGCTGACAACATTATTCAAACGTTGGCCTCAATCGAGGTGAATTGATGCGGGTTTACCCAGATCAAATAAGCCAGCATTTAAAAAATCCGCAAGGTTGCTACCTGTTATTTGGCGATGACCCATGGCTCATCGAAAATTGCAAAGGACAGATTTTAGCAGCAGCGAAAAAGCATGGCTTTGATGAACGTGTTCACTTAACTCAAGAAACAGGTTTCAGCTGGAATGATTTGATTCAGGAATGGCAATCCATGAGTTTATTTGCCAGTCGACGGATCATTGAATTAACCCTGCCACAAGCTAAACCCGGCACAGAAGGCTCAGCTGCATTAATTTCAATGATGCAAAGCCCTAATCCAGACATTATTTTACTTATTCACGGACCAAAGCTGTCCGCTGAAACTAAAAGTAAATGGTTTAAGACCCTCGATGCATCTGGCATTTATTTACCTTGTACCACCCCAGAAGGGAAGCAATTTCAGCGCTGGCTAGATAACCGAATCCATCATTATCATTTGCAAGTGCAAATGGATGCCAAAGCCATGCTGTTTAATTTGTTTGAAGGTAACTTATTAGCAGCAGAGCAAGCACTACAGCTACTGCAATTACTCAGTCCGGAACAACCGATTCATAGTGATCATTTAACTGATTATTTTGAAGATCAATCTCGCTTTACCGTATTTCAGCTTACGGATGCCCTATTAGGTAACCATCAAAAGCACGCACAGCACATGCTGGTGCAATTAAATGGTGAAGGCACCGCCATGCCAATTTTAATGTGGGCACTGTTTAAAGAACTTAATGTACTGCTTAGTTTAAAAACGGCGGTCGAAGAAGGCGCACAGCTTAATAGTCTTTGGCAGCAGCACCGTATATGGGATAAACGCAAACCGCTTTATCAAGCAGCATTAACTCGCTTAACCCTAAGCCAAATCGAACACATGCTTGCCTTTGCTTCAAAAATGGAAATGAATCTCAAACAACACGGTATTGAAGATTGGACCGCTATGAGTCATTTATGTTTGCTATTTGATCCAAATGCACATCGCCGCCTTTCCCATATTGAGCTACAGACATGAAAATAGGATTACTAGGCGGCACTTTTGACCCAATTCATTTAGGTCACATCAAGCCCGCATTGGAAGTCTTGCATCAGCTAAATCTCGATAAAATTTGGTTAATGCCAAATCATATACCGCCCCACAAACAATCAACGACAGTCAACAGTCAACATCGTCTTGCAATGACTCAAGCTGTCTGTGAGCTATATGATGAGTTTGCACTTTGTGATATTGAAATTAATCGTGACACGCCATCATATTCGGTAGCAACGTTAGCATTACTTAAACAGCAATATCCCCAGCATCAGTTTTACTTCATTATGGGAACCGACTCGTTTATCCAATTACCCACTTGGTATCACTGGCAATCATTATTCGACTTATGCCATATCGTCGTGTGTCAGCGACCAGGTTGGCAGTTAACAGCTGAACATCCAATGACAATCGTATTAGCAGATAACCAACTCGTCAGTACCAGTGCATTGACAGGAAAAATCTACCCTATCGAAGTACAGCCGCAAGATATCTCCTCGACACAAATACGCCAATTGCTGAGCAATTTAACAGTCGAAGAACGCCAAGACTCAAACAATGCACAGCTAAATGCATTACTCCCTGAGGTCATTCAGCAATACATTTGCCAACATAGTCTGTATCAAGCTAATTAAGCTGTTCATTTGCACGCCAGTTCAATTGCGCTAACAGGGGTATTTTGCGTATAATGCCCCGTTGTTTTAACAGATCGAGGTAAGTGACGTGCAGAGCACGGAATTAAAAGATTTTGTTGTCGATAAGATCGATGACCTAAAAGCCAAAGACGTTGTGGTATTAGACGTGGCAAACCAATCGCACATTACTGATTTTATGGTAATTTGTTCTGGTACATCAAAAACACATGTTCGTGCAATCGCAGAGAATATGATCGTCGAAGCTAAAACTGCAGGCATGCAACCATTAGGTGTTGAAGGTCGTGACAGCAGCGAATGGGTACTGGTTGATTTAGGTGGCGTAATTTTACACGTGATGCAGCAAGCAACACGCGAATTCTACGACCTAGAAAAACTATGGACTGATAGCGACGCATAATGAAGTTACAACTGATTGCTGTTGGCACTAAGATGCCAGATTGGGTCACCCGCGGATTTGAAGAGTACCAACGTCGCTTTCCTCGCGATATGGCGTTAGAACTGATTGAAATCCCCGCAGGAAAGCGCGGTAAAAATGCTGATATAGCACGCATTCTTCAAAAAGAAGGCGAACTTATGCTAGCAGCAGTGCCCAAAGGCAATCACATTGTAAGCCTAGATTTGCCAGGCAAGAATTGGGAAACGCCCCAACTTGCTCAGCAACTCAGTAAATGGCAACTTGATGGCCGCGATGTCAGCTTATTGATTGGCGGTCCTGAAGGTCTTGCTCCTGACTGTAAAGCAGCAGCAAGCCAAAGTTGGTGTTTATCTGCACTGACTTTACCCCATCCATTAGTTCGAGTTTTGGTGGCAGAAAGCCTTTATCGAGCATGGAGCATAAATAACAACCACCCCTACCACAGAGAATAAACCTAATTGGTAAAGCGCTGGTAAAAGTGAAGTTAATTCAGCTAATATAGCTATTCTGAATTTTTTCTGCCTTACCCCTATCGGAGATAGCTTAAGTGTCGCCAAAAAAGCGCATTGCCATGCACGACCACGCTGCCGAGGCGTCGCTATTCAAACGTCGTGCTTTGTTTACCTTCCTGTGCGTATTTGTCCTAATCAGTATCCTGCTGTCTAATCTATACCAATTGCAGGTTGTCTCTTTCCAAGATTACGAAACACGTTCCAATGATAACCGTATTCGTGTGGTGCCTGTTGCCCCTAGTCGTGGTCTTATTTATGACAGACACGGACAGTTACTGGCTGAAAACCAACCTTTTTATACGTTAGAACTGATCCCAGAAAAAGCCCAAGGAATAACTGAGTCGCTGGATAAACTCAATGAGATCATTGCGCTCACCCCAGATGAACGAGAAAGCATCACTGAAAGATTGCGTTACCATCGCCGATTTAAGCCACTTACAATTAAATCCCGTCTCACTGAAGAACAAGTTGCCACATTTAGTGTTAACCAACACCAATTTCCTGGCTTTAGAGTAGAGGCAGGTCTTAAACGTCATTACCCATATGAAGGCTTAATGACCCATGTATTGGGTTATGTTGGAAAAATTAATGCCCGTGACCGTGCTTCACTTGAAAGCTCAGGACAATGGAAAAACTATGCCGCAACCAATGACATTGGCAAACAAGGCATCGAAAAATTCTACGAAAGCTTATTATTAGGTAAACCTGGCCACTTAGAAGAAGAAGTGAATAACCGTGGTCGAGTGATCCGTACCTTAAAAGTCACTCCGCCGACACCGGGTCAAGATATCTACTTAACATTAGATTTAAAGCTGCAGCAAAAAGCCATGGAGTTACTCGATGGTCGCCGTGGCTCTGTTGTCGCTATTGACCCGCAAGATGGTGGTGTTCTCGCCATGGTTTCTAGCCCAACTTACGACCCTAATTTATTCGTACATGGCATTAGTTCTAAAGCCTATAGCGCATTACTTAATGATAAATCTAGACCTCTGATTAACCGTGCAACACAAGGTCAATATTCACCGGCATCGACGATTAAACCCCATGTCGCACTGCTTGGGCTAGAAGAAAAAACCATTACCGAGAAAACCCGTATTTGGGATCCTGGCTTTTGGCAAATTCCGAATGTTGAGCGTAAGTACCGAGATTGGAAACGTTGGGGTCACGGTTGGGTAGATGTGTATAGTTCAATCATGGATTCCTGCGACACGTTTTTCTATGATCTCGCCTATAAAGTCGGTGTCGATAAAATTGCCCAGTTTATGTCCCAATTTGGTTTTGGTGAATCCACTGGCATCGATATTTACGAAGAGGCCAACGGCATCATGCCTTCGAAAGATTGGAAGCGCATGCGCTATAACCAACCTTGGTATATTGGTGACACTATTTCGGTGGGAATTGGCCAAGGTTACTGGACAACCACGCCATTACAGCTAACGAATGCTGCCACCATATTAGCCAATCATGGACAGCGCTTCACACCTCATTTGTTAAAATCATTTAAAGATGAAACATCAAAAATTGATACACCGATAGATGAGCAAGCCCCAATTGTGCTCGATAATGACAACAACTGGGAAATCATCAATGAAGCAATGCGCCGCACAGCTCACAAATCTCGCTTTACCGATGCTACTTATACCGCAGCAATGAAAACCGGTACGGCGCAAGTATTCAGTGTCGCACAAGATGCCAAATACGATTCTGAAACCGTTGCAGAGCATTTACGAGATAACGCATTAATCATTGCCTATGCCCCTTATGAGAACCCGAAAATAGTCTTAGCAGTTGTACTTGAAAATGCAGGCTGGGGTGGTGTTAATGCAGGGCCAGTTGCCCGTGCTCTATTGGATGAATATATGTTACGTGACGAATGGAAGGTAGAAGAATGAATGCTTCTCACCACCCACATAAAAAAAATATCTGGCAAAAACTTCACATAGATTTGCCACTATTACTGGGCCTATTAGCATTAATGCTATTTGGCTTATTTGTGATTTATTCAGCCAGTGGCGAAGATGCAGCCATGATGGAGCGTCAGTTAGTTCGCTTAACACTGTCGCTAGGCGTAATGTTTGTATTTGCACAAATTAACCCTGAAATCCTCAGGCGCTGGGCTTTGCCCATCTACGTTGCAGGCATAATACTGCTCTTGGGAGTGCACTTTTTTGGCACCATCAATAAAGGCGCACAACGTTGGTTAAACCTCGGTTTTATGGAGTTTCAGCCCTCTGAACTCATCAAATTAGCCTTCCCTATTACGATGGCTTGGTATATCAGTAAGTTTCCATTGCCGCCTAAAAAACGTCACTTAGCGGGCGGTTTAGTCATACTGTTAATCCCAACGTTATTAATTGCCAAACAACCGGATTTAGGGACCTCGATTCTTGTTGCCGCATCAGGTGTATTTGTCCTGTTTTTATCAGGCATGAGCTGGGTTATTGTCGGCAGTTGTGTCGCAGCAATTTTGGCGCTTCTGCCAATACTGTGGTTCTTTTTAATGCACGATTATCAACGCACACGTGTGATGACCCTATTCGATCCTGAACGTGATCCTCTAGGTGCTGGCTACCATATTATCCAATCCAAAATTGCCATTGGTTCTGGTGGTCTATGGGGTAAAGGCTGGCTACAGGGCTCACAATCACAATTAGAATTCTTACCTGAGCGCCACACTGATTTCATTTTTGCCGTGATAGGCGAAGAGTTTGGTTTGATAGGTAGTTTAATTTTATTAGGCTTGTACTTGTATATCATTGGCCGAGGCCTTGTTATCGCCTCACGAGCACAAACCAGTTTTGCCCGCTTGCTCGCGGGCAGTATTACCCTGACCTTCTTCGTTTATATTTTCGTGAATATTGGCATGGTTTCCGGCATTTTACCTGTAGTGGGCGTACCACTGCCGTTAGTCAGCTATGGCGGTACATCGATGATGACATTGATGATAGGATTTGGCATCTTAATGAGTATTCATACTCATCGACGATTCATAGACCGTTAAGTATTGCGCTGTATATTATGCGTAGAGTCGTAACACAAAGGCTCGCATTACAATAAGTCGCTAATAAACATTAAACAATAGGATTGTTAATGCACTTTAAAACAAGACTCGCAGCTGGATTAGCATTGCTACTGAGCTGCACCAGCCTTCAAGCTGAAGATACGGTGAATACGCAAGTGACTGATAGCGCTACGATGACCGATAGCGCTGAAGTCCTCGCCCTAAAACAAGAATTTATCGCCACCCAAGTCAGTAAAGGGTTTACTGAACAAGAAGTGCAGCAATTTCTTTCCAGTGCTAACCACAATCAAGCTGTATTAGATGCCATTTCAAAACCTTGGGAAGCCAAACCTTGGCATCAATATTACCCCATTTTCTTAACTGATAAGCGATTAGAAAAAGGCCTCGCATTTTGGCAAGAAAATGCTGAGACCATTCAAAAGGCAGCTGAAAAATTTCAAGTCGACCCACAAATTATCGTGGCCATTATTGGTATTGAAACTTTCTACGGCGGTTACATGGGTAACTATAAGGTTCAAGATGCTTTATATACCTTAGGATTTTATTACCCGCCAAGAGCGACCTTTTTCCGCAGCGAGTTTGGCAACTTGATGTCACTGATCAAAGAAGAACAATTAGATAACGATAATCTAAAAGGCTCTTACGCTGGCGCAATGGGTTATGGTCAATTTATTCCTTCAAGTTATCGCCATTACTCTGTTGACTTCAGTGGCGATGGACGTCGAGATTTACTCAATAGTAAAGAAGACGCCATTGGCAGTGTTGCTAACTACTTTCATCAACACGGATGGAAAAAAGGTGCTCCTGTTACACTCAAATTAAACCACACCAGTGACACTGCGCCTGCTGCAAGTGTTTGGGTTAAGGGTAAGCCAACACAAACCGTTGCAGACATTTTAGCGCCAAGTTTAAGTCTGGCAGAATCTAAAGACATCGATGCATCACAAGCTGCATTATTAATTAAGCTTGAACAACCTGAGATGAACGAGTATTGGTTAGGTTTAAATAATTTTTACGTCATCACTCGTTATAATCGTAGCCCGCTTTATGCTATGGCCGTATACCAGTTTAGCCAACAGTTAGAAGCAGCTTATCATGCAAAATAACACTCGTTTAAGCCTTGTCATCGTGAGTTTATGTGCTTTGCTCAGCGCGTGTTCAAGCTCTGGTTCAAGCCAAGATGATCGTTATCAAATGAAAAATGATCGGGCTCCGAAAAGTGCCCCAGATGTCAGTAAAGTTGAAGATGCCCATCCCAAATATGAGCCCTACAGTCGACAAGGCAATAAGCGAACGTATACCGTGCGTGGTAAGTCATATACTGTACTACCGACAGCAAAAGACTTCAGACAAAGTGGTTACGCCTCTTGGTACGGCTCTAAGTTTCATGGTCATTTAACCTCAAATGGCGAAACCTATGACATGTACTCAATGTCTGCGGCGCACAAGACTTTGCCTTTACCTAGCTATGTTAAAGTGACCAATGAAGCCAATAACAAACAGGTTATCGTTCGAGTCAATGATCGCGGCCCATTTCACGAAGGGCGTATTATTGATTTGTCATATGCTGCGGCCTATAAACTCGACATGCTAGGTAGCGGTACTGCCAAAGTAAGTATTGAAACCATTCATATTGAGTCACCTGAATCTATGGCCCTAGATGAGCTAAAAGATGACAGCGTACATATCATTCAAGTTGTGGCCTCTAAAGACCAAATAAGAATTAACGTATTAGCGAAAGAGTTTGAGCGCAAATACAAGGTGCCTGCAATAGTAGAAAGTGCAAATGGCTTTTACCGCTTACTGCTAGGACCGATAGCCCAAACCTACCTAGCCAATAAGTTATTAACCCAGATAAAACAAGACGGTTACCCACAAAGTTACCTGAGAACACCGACAAAAAAATAAATCGATAATAACCTGTCATTACCGACTGTAAATTAACCCTTGTTAATGAACCTAAATGCCAATTTATGGTCGACTAATGATATAATTGTTTTAATTGTGTCGTTTTAGTGTGTAAATCAACTGAAGTAGTTAGCTACTTTATGTTTAACTCGCTGTAATATCATTAAATATTGATTAACGACTCGACTTCTTTCATGACTAACCAGAGATGTGCAAACTCAATGATGAAAATTGTAAACACACCGCTTAAATCTTTGCTGCTGCTTTCCGCTGTATCTTTTTCTTCTCAAGCAGCCAACGCACCTATGGTTATGCCAAATGCGCCAACGGTAGCCGCTAAAGCTTACGTATTAATGGATTACAACTCTGGCCGCATTATTGCTGAAAATAATGCCTATGAGTCACTTAACCCTGCTAGCTTAACCAAAATGATGACCAGCTACGTTATTGGTCATGAAGTTAAAGTTGGCAACATTTCGCTGGATGACGAAGTGACCATCAGTAAAAAAGCATGGTCTAAAAACTTCCCAGATTCGTCGAAAATGTTTATCGAAGTAGGTAAAAAAGTCACTGTTGAAGACCTAAACCGAGGCATTATTATTCAATCGGGTAACGATGCTTGTGTCGCCATGGCTGAGCATATTGCCGGAACAGAAGACGGCTTTGTCGACTTAATGAACTCTTGGTCAAAACAGCTTGGTATGACCCAAAGTTACTTTGAAAACTCACACGGTCTTGATTCTGACAACCACAAAACAACTGCATACGACATGGCATTATTAGGTGCTGCATTAATTCGTGATGTACCAGATGAATACCGTGTTTACTCTGAAAAGTCATTTACCTTTAACGGTATTAAACAGTACAACCGTAATGGCTTGCTATGGGACAACAGCTTAAATGTTGATGGTATTAAAACAGGCCACACTTCAGGCGCTGGGTATAACCTAGTCTCTTCAGCAACCAATGACGGCATGCGTTTAATCACTGTTGTGATGGGTACGGGCAGTGAGTCAGCTCGTAAAGCGGAAAGCAAAAAGTTACTTAATTATGGTTTCCGTTTCTTTGAAACGATTACCCCTTATAAAGCGGGTGACACCTTTGTAACTCAAAAAATCTGGTATGGCGATCGTGAAACGGTAGATTTAGGCGTGGTCACTGACACCCCAATTACCATTAATCGTGGTCAAGCTAAAAACTTACAAGCTAACTTCGAGTTAACTAAGCCTTTATCTGCGCCTTTAGCTAAAGGTGAGACGGTTGGCCGTATCTTCTTCCAACTTAACGGAAAAGATATTGCTGAGTTCCCACTTGTTACTCTTAATGAAGTGAACGAAGGCAGCTGGTTTAGTAAACTTATGGATTACTTCAAGCAAATGTTTGAAAGTTGGTTTGGCTAAACCTAGCTAAAAACCATAACCTCGCTTCATATAAATAAAGTCACCTTAGGGTGACTTTATTTTTTACCGCTTTATTTAACCGCATTAGCCTTGTATTACAGTATAATTACCCCATATAGAACACAAAGCACAAAACACAACCGCAGAGAGCACACACATGATAGATACAAACTTTGGCGAATTAATGGAATTCCCGAATTCTTGCCCATTCAAAGTCATTGGCGCAGCAGATGATACGCTAGCCGATCGTGTTGTTGCCGTTGCACAACAGCTTGCTCCAGGCGATTACGCCCCAACAGTAAAATCGTCAAGCAAAGGTACGTACTACGCTATTTCTATTCGTATTACTGTAACGAGCAAAGAGCACATCGAAAAAGTTTATACAGATCTTGCAGCAATTGAAGGCGTTAACCGCGTACTTTAATTGCGTTTAAAACGTGATCAACCTAACACTTTAATGTCTTTTTAGTGTTAGGTGCGTATAATAAGCCATCTTTTTTGAGGGGAGAGGTTGCCCTTGCAAACTCAAGCGTTACATATCAGACATCTTGGACGCCAAGATTACGAATCAGTGTGGCATGCAATGCAAGCCTATACCGATAATCGTGATAGCGACAGCAATGACGAATTATGGATTGTTGAACACTCGCCCGTATTCACCCAAGGCCAAGCAGGCAAAAGCGAGCACATCCTCAACCCTGGTGACATTCCCGTCATACAAGTCGACCGCGGCGGTCAAGTGACTTATCACGGTCCAGGTCAACTGGTTGTATACCCTCTTATCGACATCAAGCGCAGTAAACTAGGTGTACGGCAACTGGTCAATAACATCGAACAAAGTATTGTCGATATGTTGGCTATCTATGATGTCAATGCATACGCTAAAGCTGATGCTCCAGGTGTTTACGTTGACGAACGCAAAGTGGCTTCTTTAGGGCTTAGAATTCGTAAAGGCTGCTCTTTTCATGGCCTTGCCCTCAATGTCGATATGGATTTAGCGCCGTTTCAACGCATCAACCCGTGTGGTTATGCAGGGCTTGAAATGGTGCAATGCAAAGCATTAGGCGGCCCTCAAACCGTAACTGAAGCTGGCGAAAAACTGATTCAAACATTAAGCAAAGTATTGGGCTACCAAGAACTTGTACATCATCAAGGATTAGCAGAATAATATGAATAGGCCTGAAAGATTACAACCTGGTGTAAAACTGCGTGATGCCGAAAAAGTCGCACGTATTCCAGTAAAAGTGGTTCCTTCTGAAAAAGAAACCATGTTGCGCAAACCTAATTGGTTACGCGTGAAGCTACCAGCATCGAACCAACGTATTACTGAAATTAAATCAGCACTGCGTAAAAATGGCTTACATTCAGTCTGTGAAGAGGCATCATGCCCAAACCTTGCTGAATGTTTTAACCATGGTACAGCTACATTCATGATCTTAGGTGCCATTTGTACTCGTCGCTGCCCTTTCTGTGACGTTGCCCATGGGCGTCCGCTAAAACCTGATGCTGAAGAGCCTAAAAAGTTAGCGCAAACCATCAAGGATATGAAGCTTAAGTATGTGGTTATTACCTCTGTTGACCGTGATGATTTACGTGATGGCGGCGCACAGCACTTTGCTGATTGTATCCGTGAAATCCGTATTTTAAATCCGCATATCAAAATTGAGATTTTAGTGCCTGATTTCCGTGGTCGTATTGATGCAGCACTAGACATCATTGCCACTGAGCCACCTGATGTGTTTAACCACAACTTAGAAACAGCGCCTAAGCATTACCGTAAAGCGCGTCCTGGTGCTAACTATCAATGGTCACTCGATTTATTGAAACGTTTTAAAGAGCGCCACCCTAATGTACCGACTAAATCGGGTTTAATGATGGGACTCGGTGAAACTAACGAAGAAATCGCTCAAGTGCTGCGCGACTTACGTGCTCATGACGTTGAAATGCTAACTTTAGGTCAATATTTACAGCCTTCTAAGTTCCATTTACCTGTTGAACGTTATGTACCGCCAGCTGAATTTGACGAATTAAAAGCACTCGCTGATGAACTTGGCTTTACCCATGCAGCCTGTGGTCCGTTAGTACGCTCAAGCTACCATGCAGACTTACAAGCTCAAGGTAAAGAAGTGAAGTAAGTAGTTAAAGCTGGTCGATTTAAACAAAAAAACGGCGCATCGCGCCGTTTTTTATGAGCCATAAGTTAACCTAACTGGCAAATGGCAAGCTTACCCGCAAACGGCAGCTCATTTGCATTAGCTGATTTTACCGCCCTAGTTGAACCATGTTTTTGATTATCTTGGCTTTAACAAAATGGTCGAGCTTATGTGTTTGAATCCACCAAGTTGCGGCTTCCATCAACAACTCAGGGTCATCATTTTTATTAGCAAAAAACGCATAAAATGACACGCCAACATTATCCCCTTTCACCGCAATTTTTTTATCACACACTTCAATGATTTTGGCTCTTAGTGATGCTCTCATATCCACTTAATTCTCATACTCAGTTAATGCTTACAGCCATCGCCGTTGCGTGTTTCAAAAAGCCTAGCGACTTCTTACTCTTATATAATGACGTCAATAATGCTTAGTTAAATCAACCTAACATGATAGGTCATATCAGGCAGCTTCAATCGAGTAATCCATTAATATGGCATCTTCTCGGCCAGTATCACACGGATAATAGCCCTTACGCCTACCAGACTCACTGAATCCTAATTTATGATACAAGCCGATCGCAGCTTGATTTGATTGCCGAACTTCTAGCATCACAACTACCGCGTCATACTGCCTAGCATCAATCATAAGATGCTCAAGTAATTGCTTACCTAACCCTAATCCTTGATAATTTGGCACAATACAAATATCCAGCAAGGTTAGTTCATCAACTATTTGCTGCACTATGGCAAACCCAACTAATATCTGCCCATCATAAGCGCCATAAACGCGATATAAACGCCCAAAACAGTCTGCTAAGTTTGCAAGGCTCCAAGGGTGACTGTGAGCCTGCTGTTCAATATTAAACATCTCAGGAGCGTTCTCAACGTCCAGTAGACGGATTGTTATCGTTAAAGAAGCAGGTATTTTTTGATGTTCAGGTAGCGATGAGTTATCAGACATAAGATGTTGGATTCATATGGTAATGATGAGAATTGAATGACTTAGTTTAGGTATTAAAAACCGCTAAAACCTAAGCTGCTTTTGATAAATGTTGGTAAATCTGCTGCCACAGTTCACGTTTGGCTTGATGACCTTGCTGCAGTTCATCTAAAGGGGACGACACTAACCAAGCCACTCGGGGACGCACTTTTAACTTACGCATATCCCAGACAACCTGCATTCCCTTGACCATTTCGGTATCAAAATCACAATCAGCAAGTGCGATATTCAATAAAGATAGCACCTCTGTAACTAATGGGTGCAGGCTAATATCAGCCCCATTATTATCAGCCTCGCTGTCATAAATGATTAAATATGGTTTTCCTTTCGCATCAGCACTGCGCCAACGAGTTACCCCCATTGCATCTAAATAAGCTGATTTTTCCAAAAGAATACTCCCTAAGCGAAAGGCGACATAAAGGTTGAGGTAACGAAACAACTTGATAAGTGACTAGAATAGCAGTTCATTAATCAATTTGTTAACCAAAAATAAAGCGATTAATGCTTTTCAGCACAATCGCTTTATCTATAAACAATGATTAGTTTTAAATTTCTGCCAACTTATAATGAAAACCCCTTATATCATCACACCGTCAGCATCTTTTGCGGACTCAACATCGGCATAATTACAAACTCGGTTACGGCCAGTATGCTTGGCAAGGTACATGGCACTATCAGCATTGCTGGTTAACGCCTCTAGGCTGTAATCAGACTGCTGGCTATCTGTAACGCCAAAACTTGCACTAATTGGGAACTCATACCCGCTTGGCGAGCTGTCTAATGCTGCTATCGCTTTACGGTAATCTTCAGCAATATTCATCGCCATTTCAGCATTACAGTTCGATAAAACAACACAGAACTCTTCGCCGCCTATGCGCGCAAATATATCTTGCTTACGCTTTAAGTCATCACAAGTACTAGCAACATGTTTAAGCACCCAGTCACCGCAACCATGACCATGTTTATCGTTAATACCTTTAAAGTTATCTAAATCAAATAGAATACAGCTGATTGTATCTTGATTCTTTTGACAGGCCGTAATCGCCTCTTGCGCAGCAGAGGTAAAATGACCACGGTTGAATATCTGAGTCAGCGAATCATATTGCGCTAAACGCTTTAAACGTTTCTGGGTTTGTTTGGCACGAATCGAGGCTAAACTTAATAAGCTTATGACCATGATCAATAAGGCCATAAACAAGCGATTATTTTCAGTTTCACTTTCAGCAAGGCGCTGGCTAGCTTGTAATAGCTTGTTCTGTTTGTTAAGCAATTCAATTTGGACTTTTTGCTCAACCGCTTTGTGTTGTGCTAACTGGAAGGCAAGATATTTGGTTTTTAGGTCATCGAAAAAAGCTTTGTCTGCCTCAGCAAACTTAATGTAGTATTTTAATGCTTCTTCAAAGTTATTTTCTTTAACTGCTACTTTATACAAAACTTCGAAAGCAACTATCTCCGATTCTGTGTTCTCCATACCAACACTAAGTTCGATAGTCTTATTAGCAAAATTTTGAGCTTCAGTGAATTGACCTGTTCCATAATAAGATTGAGACAATAAAGCGTAAAACTGAAATAAACTGGGCACATACTTTAGCCTTTTGATATCTGAAATATTTGATTCCAGTAAATCAATTACCTCCCTAAATTTCTGTTCATCAACGAGTTGTTTAGCTATAAATATATTTATTAAATTTAGCCATACGATTTCATCACTAATAAAACAAGATTCGATAGCTAATTTAATATCTTCAGAATCTACATCTAATTGACCAAGGTGATACTTCGATTCAACAATTTGATGTTTTGCAACACATAAATCCCTTCCGTGTAAAGATAAAGAGTCTAATTTTTGCGCATAACTTAACCCAAGATCATACTGACCTATTTGATTATAAAATATCGAAGCTGCCGATATTCCTAAATTGCTTATAGTTTGGTCTTTAATCAAATGAAGATTTGAGATATTTTGTTCTAAGTATTTCAATCCTTCATTCCACCTTTTGGTGTAAGCAAAAATATTTATCAAAGATAAATTTGCCCTAAACCTTAACTCAAGCGAAGAGTTTGACTCACTTAGCTCCACCCAAATTGACTCAGCCTTTTTGTACTCACCATTAAATGCTAACTGGTACCCTTTCAAGTAATTGAAGTAATCTTTTTGTGCTAAGTTAAGTTCAACTTCTCTAGCCTTTAAAGCATTAATTAAGGTATTAAACCTTTTAGGTTTTTTTGTTCTTAAACTATCAGCTTCGCGTAACATTTCTTCTGTGGATAAACTAGCATTAGTCACTACTTCATTAGCCCAAGCCGAGCCAATGAAGAGAAATGCAAATACTGCGATGCTGATAAATTTAATCATTACTTTCAATAAATTTATTGAGCCAAAGAAGTAATTTTACTTTCTTCTTGTTCTGATTCATCTTCATCTTCATCTGCTGGCAGTAATGCGCAAACAATTTCAGGGCATACATCAAGCTGATTAACTAATGACTTAACATCCTTATTATTCAATGCTGTTATAAGTTCTGGAGTTAAACCTGACTCAGAAATTGCTTTTTCAAAGCTTGTTGCAGATTCAGACAAAATTGCATCTTTCCCTAAACGTTCTAAAAGTTTGATTACACTAGACATCGTATCTCCTTATATTATATTACGCTTTAAAAGCGCTTTTATTATCATGTTGAAAAAATATGTACTTAAACTATTTACTGTTTCGTAACTGCTGACAAATTTTTTTCAATTTCAGCCAAACGAGCTAAAACCTTTTTATTAGGCTTCATTTTTTGACTTGGTGGAATGACTAACGTTGTATGCATATGAATATCTGCATCAATTAAATCAGAAATAGAAATCCACTCTTCTCGCACTGAATCAATCGGTAATACTGCTGCTTCATATAAAATCACTTGATGATCTAATGAATACTTTTCAGTCAATAGTTCTACCAAAACTTGTCTATGAGCAGCACCTGTTGAGAATTTTGCTAATGACTTATCACCCGCGAGACCTATTTGCCACAAAATAAGATAACAAGAGGGATCATACTGGCGTTTATAAAACATAAACTGACTGGCTTCAAACTGTTGGCAACCAAAGCGTCCAGGATCGATACCTAAGTCAGCGATTAAACAATCTTCAGCTGAAATTCCTGGCACCATCCGTGCTGGAAAGCCTTCAGCTTTTGCCATTGCAATTGACTTATGCGGCGCTTGGGCAAATACCCCTGGGTGGCCATAAAAAGCGCCAACTACTCGTTTACCCGCCCTCACTTCAGTCATCATCGCATCAACCATTTCATTGTAAGTAATTTGGCGATTCTTACCTTCTTGGTAGTATTTCTGTAGGCTACGCACATCAGGGTGCATTTCCTGTAACCATATTTCAGTAATCCCGTGCGACACACCTGAAAATACGACGTCTGCTTGTTCAATATAACTTTTACTTAAAGGGCAAATGTGCGCCCCTAGCGTCATGCCAATGCCTACGCAGGCTAAACTTCCTGTCATGTCTTCTCTTTGAATTATTGTAATTTTTTCACAATTGACCGTACGATAACAGTTATCAATCTGTTTTGGAATTGTAAAAGCATTGATTCGAAGGAGGAGTGTTAGAATTTGTATCCATTTCGATTAATTCTGAAATGACGAGTAAAAGAGTCGCTATAATGACTTTCTTTAAAGCCCAACTTTCGTATGATTCGCAAAGTAGCATAATTTTGATAATGACTATTTGCTTCGATTACAGATAGATTTAACACCTTAAATCCATACTCTATCAATCCCTTCACGCTTTCTTCAGGCACTCCGCGACCATGAGCAGCTCTAGACAAAATGATCCCTACTTCGGCGACATCACCTTTTATGGTTAAACTTTGGATACCCAAAGCTTTATCAGCAGGTTTTTCTCTAATACACCAAATTAATTGGGTATTTTGCTCGGCATTATTTAAATTTATTGCCGTTTTAAATGTTGAGCAAGCCTTTTGTATTTGAAAAGGAGAAGAAATACAACGCATCGTCTTAAAATCAGTGTACAAACTGATATATAACGATTCATCACTTACTTCGAGTAAGCGCATTGTTAATCTTTCAGTTTCAAATTCATGCATGTGAATGTCGCCCTTTCACTTCCATACTAATCCCTTTGCTCTGCAAATCGAATCACTCCCGTTTCATGGGCTGAACGGTCAAAAATCACATAATAATCATTCAATAATGGCGTTCCCAATAAGCATTGATTTGGCCACCTTGGTAGCTGGCTCAATATTTTAAAACACGCTTTACCTGGGCTTGGCGAGTTGAGTTGCCAATAATGTTCTGGTTTACAACTGATAGTAATCGCTTTATCGATAACTTCATTTTCTGAATCAGGGCATTCGTTGGTGATTTCACCGTCAAATGTAAAATGCAGTGTCGGCCAGTGGCTTAAATCATCAGGATGATGGCCTGTCATATATCGGCCTTTAAATAGCTCGGCCATATCAATGCCTTTCTCTTGAAAACTGATATCTTTGAATGGCTCGACTAACGTTACAAAGTCACTAGAAACATTGTTAAATCCAGTCATCATGGCTTTGTATAACAAGTCTGTCAGTAAAATCCCTGAAACACCAGTATCAATAATGGCGTTACTTTTATGGGATGCGACATACTGACTTTGTAATGCTGGAGCCTCTACTTCTGCTTGTTCACCCACTCGCATTGAATACAGTTTGACGTTGTAATAACGATTATGAATCACATCGATGGTTTTGAACTTTCCCTGATACAGCTCGGTATGCTCTTTGCCCCCACCCAATATTAACCAACCTTTGTTAAGTGGGTCAGCTGCAATTTGCTCTTGGGTATACTCTTGTTTAGCAATATGGATGCTCGAGCGTTTTGAATAAAAGCCAAATTTATTGTGCGTTAAGCCATTTTTGTTAAGGCGAGTAAAATAAGGTACGACTGTCTGCTGTGGCTGTTTTTTCAAGAATTTTCTGAAACGCTTTAAATCCTCGCCACTAAAACGCTCTGACTCGTCTGCTTCATCACAGCTCTTTTCATCATGCTCGCAATGGGCTGGGCACACAGAATTTGGCTCTGAAAAAGGCCATGGAAAGGTCGAGGCGGGTTTAATTTTATGTTTTTCGATGTAGGCTGTTAAATCATAGCTTTTATTAAGCCCATAATACGCCAGCCCTAAAATACCGTCTGCATCGGCGAACGTTTTTTGTTGCTGTAATGAAGGTACAATCGCGACAGGACAATCGTTAAGTGATAAAGGCTGATGCGCTAAGTTTAAATGTGGGACGTGGGTTGAGGTATTTTCATCCAAAGAATCTTGAGCTAATGGGTCGTGCTTGAGACCATCTTCACTCACACTCACCTTGGTATGCACTAATGGGCCATCCCAGCCACCCGCGCCATATATGACCTGTTGGGCAAAAGGACTAGATTGTAGATATTGGTCTTCATGGGGCTGATACACCTGCTTTTTTACTACAAGCGTACTGCTACCTGTATCAACAATTAAATTAGCCAAGCTACCTTCACTGCCAAGGCGCATTTGTACGCAGTAACCACCTTTGGCATACACATTGACTAGGGGTAATTTTACGGTTCTAGGCTGTATTGATTGGGCAGTGAACTTGGCTGTAGATGGTTTTTCAGAGCAATAATCATCAACATTTTCAGGATTAGCTTGATCATCTAAATGTTGCTGCATTTGATTATGATGATGGCAATGGCCTAGTAGGTGTTGATGGTGATCATCATCAGAGGCTTGTTGCGCTGCTTGCTGGTTTATTGCTTGTTCTAGTGCAACTGTTGCTTCATCTAAAGTTTCAGTATCGCTGTGATCTTGCTTGCTCATGCAGGTGTTGCTTCCTTGCTATTGATACTATTCAATATGCTATCGCTTGTATTTTACTGATTTTCGGTAATTTACAGAGATTATCTAAAAAGAGCCTTTCTGACTCCTTGAACCGTTACTTTAAATTAACATGATGACCTTTGTCACTCATTAGATGGTTATTAGGTTATTTTTAATACACTTAGCTCATTAAGAGTTGTCATCAAATATGAACATAATGACACCTTAACCGATGAGAAAAGCGAGTCTAAGGCTATATAGGGCTGATGTTTAACGCTTGGCTAAAGTGGGAGTTGGAGTGGGAGTAGAAAATAGGCAAACAGTTAATGTTGTAAAAACCTAAAGGTTCTTTACAACATTAACGTTATGAATCAATAGATAAAATGAAAGGTTAAGCGATATTGGCTTTAATTTGAGTTCTTTCTAATTCAATGAACTCGAAACCACGCTTTAAAAAGAGGAATTCATTTTTTTCTGGGAGCCCATGGATAAGCGCGAGCAGCTCTGCAAAAACGTGATCTAATGCTAAGCGATCTTTGTCTTTTAAATGATTAAAAATAAGCGGGCGAAGCACCATACTAAATGTGCCAATTAAATCAGAAAATCGTTGCTCTTGAATCGCTTTAATATTGGCTTGAACTTCTTCGATACAAAGCGCTGCAAGGATTTCATTTTTATCTCTAAAATTTTGATAACAACATGCGCGAGATAACCCACATGCTCTAGGTACATCAGACATAGAAAAATTGATTAACCCATGTTCTTGAATGAGGTCTTTTGCTGCATTTAATAAACGTTGTTCTGTTGTCATGATACCCCCATATCATTAATTTTAGCCACATTGTATAACAGCTGAGTTAACACTTGTATAGCAAATGTACGCAGTCACTAAAAAATACAATGTGAAGGCAATAAAAGCGGTAATTTAAATAGGTTACGGCATGATATACGATTAGCTCTTTTTGTCACATACATAACAAAAACTAAAAGCGACGGCCATGGGGATCTGCGGCAAAACTCGTATATTGAGAGGATTGTATATCGGCCTGATAATAATGATGGGCAATGTCATGCTCTTTAGCATGATACATCGCATTATCTGCGGTTTTCATGAGCGTTTTTCTATCTTGAGCATTGTCAGGGTATTTTGAAATACCGATACTGACGCCAACCACTATCATATGACCTGAACAAGGAATATCGACCAATAGTGCTTGCTCTATTTCTTTAGCAACGACAGTGATATTTCGTGCTTCAACATCAGGTACGATAAGGGCAAATTGGTCGCCACCAATGCGGGCTATAACGCCATCACTAGGGACGGTTTGGTTTATCCTGTCTGCCACCACTTGTAGCACTTTATCACCTTCGACATGGCCAAACGTGTTATTGATCATTTTGAAGTTATCAATATCTAACATCATGCAATAAAACGAGTCTGGCTTTCGTGCAATGGCACTATCGAGTTGCTGATAAAACTGCTGCCGATTAGGGAGCCCAGTTAATATATCATGGCTCGCTTGATGGGCTTTTTGCTGCAAAATGTCATCCAAATTCTCAATAGTCTGCTTGCTTAAGTTGGTCACTAAAAACACAAACCATCCACCAGCTAAAAAAATACCTGCCACAATCACTTCAATAAAATTAACGCGGTCTTGATGCTGCAGCAATAAAGATAAATAACTGAAATAACCAATCACAAATAGCACAATCATCATCAGTAAAGCCAACCAACCTTTACTACTAAATTGCGAGTAAGCACAGATGTCGTAAGCGGGTCGTAAAGACAGTGCTAGACCAACAAGCCCAAGTAATACCATTGTAAGTGCAAAAAAATCCATGTGGACTCCTGTGGGTATCAGTGCTGTTTGTTTTATGCTTAGCCGTTTTGACTGAATACAAAGCTAAGTGCCAGACAGTAAAGTGGAAAAATCGAAAAAAGGTGCCATTAATCCTCCATATTTAGTGTAGCAGTTATCCATTAACTTGCGGCTGTCAGCGACTTTTTCGCCTTTAAATCAGCCAATTCGTGTTTCACCTAAAAAGCAGTTAACATTATGTCAACATCAATCAGGAAGATGTTGATTTACCTACTACCCATTTTGAGTATCAAACAATAAATAATAAGAACACGGATCGATTAATAACATGATTAATATCAGCAAAAAGATTGTTATTACTTGTTTGTGCTTTTGCAGCTTTTCGCTGTTTGCACAAAGTCAGTTAATAAGTAATATCCACGGCTATACCATTAAAGATGGACAACTTGTTCAATTTAAAGCGCTACAATTTAACGGCGACACCATTGAAGAAGTGTATACCGAACATGACATTTTACCTTACAGCACCCAAGCTAATATTGTTCGAATAGACGGTAAAGGCCAAACACTACTACCTGGTTTAATTGATGCGCATGGGCATGTATTGAGCTATGGATTAAGTTTAATGCGTGCCCAACTTCGTACTAGCCAATCAGAAAATGATGCGGTGAATATGGTCAAAGCATTTCGTCAACAACACAGCAATATGCAGTGGATTCAAGGCAGAGGCTGGAATCAAGTCTTATGGCCAAGTAACACCTTCCCTACAGCAGCATCGTTAGATAAAGCCTTTCCTGACACACCAGTATGGCTTGTACGAGTCGATGGACATGCTGGATGGGCCAACTCGGCAGCCATGCAAATTGCTGGAATAGATGCCAAGACAATAAGCCCTGAAGGGGGAGAGATTTTACGCCACAGTGACGGCCGCCCTACAGGGGTGTTTGTTGATAATGCCATGAGCTTAATCACCAACAATATTCCAAGCTTGTCGGGTGATGAGCAACAAACAGTATTGCTGACAGCACTAAATGCGTTAGCTGCAATGGGGTTAACTAGCGTGCATGATGCAGGCGTTGGCTCCGACACAATCAAGGCATACCAAACACTAGAAAACTTTAATAAGTTACCTATCCGCGTGAATGCGATGATTGATGCCGAAGATCCGAATTTTGCTCAGTTAATGACGGCTGGCCCCATCGCTGCAGGTTCAGATAAGCTGCAAATCAATAGTGTTAAAATTTCAGCCGATGGCGCATTAGGTAGCCGAGGTGCAGCGTTAATTGAAGATTACAGCGACTTAAAAGGTCATAAAGGGTTACTGCTGTATTCTAATGACGCCTTAATCGATACTATCGAAATTGCAATGAAATCTGGGTTTCAGGTCAATACTCATGCCATTGGCGATCTTGCTAATCACATTGTATTAAATGAATACCAGCGCCTCATAGCAACAACTCAGTCACGTCATTTACGTCACCGCATTGAGCATGCGCAGGTACTGCAGCTAAGTGATATTCCTCGATTTGCAGAACTTAATGTGATTGCATCGATGCAAGCGACCCACGCCACCAGCGACAAAAACATGGCTGTCGATAGAATTGGTAACACCCGTATTCAAGGTGCTTATGCTTGGCGAAAGTTGATGACTTCGGGTGCGATTATTGCAGCAGGTTCTGACTTTCCTATTGAGTCACCAAATCCATTTTATGGTTTACATGCATCGGTCACCAGACAAGATCATCAAAACCAGCCGTTTAATGGATGGTATCGAAAGGAAAAAATGAACCTAACAGAAGCCTTAGCCAGTTTTACTTCTAATGCAGCCTATGCGGCGCATCAAGAATCAATGATTGGTGAGCTACGCCCTGGAATGAAGGCTGACTTTATTTTGATTGAGAATGATATTTTTACCACCCCATATGAAGATATGTGGAAAGTCACAGTCAACGAAACTTGGGTCAATGGCAAGCGAGTTCATTAATTAATCAATCAAGATTACACATACTAAGTTTACACATACTAAGAAGAGCCCTTTAGCTGGTTTAAGCATTGAAGGGCTTTTTTAGTAAGCCCATAAAATCTTCGTAGCCAGTGTTTGGTTAACCATCAGGTATGTTAACTAGCGCCATGTTAAATAAGTGCATTAAATAAGTGCTTTAGACAAGTGCATTAAACAAGGAAGAATAAGTAACAGAAAATAAGAAAAAAATAAGAAAAATAAAAGAAAAATAAAAAAATAACCCTTTTCAAATTTGTTCTCGTTTATAGCAATAACACCGATTGATTTTTCTGTTTTATTGTTGGAGAACACCATGACTTATTCTGTTAAAAAACCTTTATTCAATACTCAAGTTCTTGGCTCAGCATTATGTACAGCCTTATTATTTGGTATCGGTAGTCAATCAGCTATAGCAGCAAATTATGATTTCCCTCACCTTGAAACTGTCGGCATAAGCCAAGTTCAGGTAGCGCCAGACATGGCTGAAATCTCTGTGCAAGTGAGCCTTACTAAAACAACAGCGAAAGAGGCAAAGTCGGCGGTTGATGAAGCCGTGGTTAAATTTATTGCTCGCTTAAAAGAAGCTGGCGTAAGCACCGATGATATACAAAGCGCTAATTTACAAATTCAGCCGCAATATCATTATCCTTCAAAGCAGCCTAGAGAGTTAACCGGATATCATGCAAGCCGTCAGTTAACAGTGACAGTAATGAAGCTTAACCAGCTCAACGACATTCTCGACTCTGCACTAGAAGAAGGCATAAACCGTGTACAAAATATTGCCCTTAAATCATCGGATGAAACCAAAGCAATCGAACAAGCAAGACAAGCTGCAATTAACGATGCTAAACAAAAAGCCCAATCCTTGGCACAGGGTTTTGACCGTAAGCTAGATGGTGTTTGGGAGATCCGTTACTTAACCCAACACCCTGTACAACCTGTAATGATGCGAATGTCTGCTGTGCAAAGTGACACAATGGAAAGCTATCAATATGGGGAGGTTAATGTTGAAGAACGTGTGGAAGTGGTTTATCGCTTAAAATAATACTAGCCAGTTCACTGTGATATTAAACAGCGATCATCTTAAGCATGATCGCTTTTTGTCTGCTCAGCTTAACACTATTGACAATTTAACCATTATTTTGCTGTTTTCTTGTTTCTAATCAATATCCCCATTGTTTTGCTCCATAAACTATGGCGCAATTTGTCGGAGATTAATTTCACAGCTAGCCAGATGCGCCCTACACCGCAACAATGCAGCCTACAGTTATTTCCTCAAATCGGTCGTCATGTTTATCCATACTCATTTAGTCAAGAGGACGCATTAATGAAAATCGATTTATCCACTCACGTTGCAGGCGTTAAGCTAGAAAGTTATTTGATGAATGCCTCTGGCCCTAAATGCACCACTTGGGAAGAATTACACACCATAGCGCAATCTCATTCATCGGCTGTGGTCACCAAATCTTGTACCATCGCCCCTAGAGAGGGCAACCCAGAGCCTCGTTACCAAGACTTACCTCTTGGCTCAATTCAGTCAATGGGTTTACCAAACTTAGGCTACAAAGCTTATCTAGAAATGATCCCAGCACTGAAAGCCTTAGGAAAACCTGTGATTGTAAGCGTATCGGGTTTTAGTGTTGAAGATAACATCGAAATGGTGACGGCTTTTCAGCAAAGTGATGTTGATTTAATTGAAGTGAACTTTTCTTGCCCTAATATCCCGGGTAAAGCACAAGTTGCCTATGACTTTGAACAAACAGATAAGGCATTAGCAGCGATTACCGCATTAGGAAATAAGCCTATAGGGATTAAGTTAGCGCCCTATTTTGATATGTCCCACTTTGTCGCCGCCGCAAATGTAATTAAAAAATACCCCGTTAAATTTATTACCTGCATCAACTCAATCGGTAACACTTTAATCATTGATCCTTATACAGAGCAGCCAATAATCAAACCCAAAGGCGGATTCGGCGGCTTATGCGGTGACTATATCAAACCTGTTGGTCTTGCAAATGTGAGAGCTTTTCGAGAACTGCTTGATGACAATGTGCAAATCATTGGCGTAGGCGGCATAAAAACGGGGATTGATGCGTTTGAATACTTATTAGCTGGTGCTGATGCGGTGCAAATAGCCACTTGTTTTGAAAAAGAAGGCGAGGCCTGTTTTGAACGAATTGAAACAGAGCTTGCTGAGTTTATGAAGTCGAAAAACTACCAATGCATTGCAGATGCTAAAGGGAAATTAAAACCGCTTTAGTTGGTCGTATTAGACTTAAACGTGCATTTTTTGCAATAGCCAGTTCGCTTTTGTTCTGGCTATTGCTTGTTAACATATCCCCAATCAACCCACCTTTTAATTAGCAATTGCTAACTTACAGTTCACGATAAATTTATTCCATAAAACCTGACTATTCGATAATAACACTGTTAATATTGATAAAAATTAACAGTTTCACCACTTAACAATTAATGGTTAGCAAACTTTTAGCAACCTCATCAAAAGTGGTTGAAAGATCATACAGAGTCATAGCACTCAATCGCCGCAGGCATAATCGAATAAATGGATATTAATTGTGTTTAAAAAATTACTTGCGATGACCAGTTCTACCCAAATGCTGGTCGCTATGTTTGTGGGTTTTGCTGTAGGGATTTTCTTTGGTGAATCTGTTGGCTGGTTAAGCACCATTGGCAATGGCGTTATTTTGTTAATGCAAATGACCGTCTTACCTTACATTGTTGTCTCACTTATCGGCGGTATAGGTAAGCTCCAAAAAAGCACCGCCATTCTTATTTTTAGTCGAGCAGGCTTAATTATGCTGCTGCTTTGGCTCGTCGGAATTGTGCTTACTGCTTTAATGCCACTGTCATTTCCCTTTATTGAATCGGCCTCCTTTTTTAGTACCAGTATTGTTGAACCTGTCGAGCCAATTAACTACTTCAAACTCTATATTCCTTCAAACCCATTCGAATCAATGGCTGCAGGCTATGTACCAGCAATGGTGGTGTTCAGTATTGCAATGGGGCTGGCGCTTATCGGTATGGAAGGCGACAACAAGACCCAAGTGTTGTCATTCATGCATACCATTACAGAAACCTTTTCTCGTATTACTCAAGGTTTAGTCAAAGTTTTACCTATTGGTATTTTTGCTATGTCAGCGGCAGCAGCAGGCACGATGGGGGTTGATGAATTTGCCAGTATGCAGGTGTACTTAATCAGTTATTTTGTACTGTGTTTATTGCTCACGTTTGTCATTTTACCTTGGATTGTGTGCTCATTAACGCCTATTACTTACGCCCAAACAGTGCGTATAACAAAAGCCAGCTTAGTCACTGCATTTGCCACAGGTAACATCTTTATTGTGATCCCTGTGATCATTGAAGAATGTAAGCAAATCATGCGTGAGCATAATAACCTAAGCGAAGATGGGTTAACTCTAATTGAAATCCTCGTACCAATCGCCTTCACCTTCCCCAATATTGGCAAACTGACCGTCATTTTATTTGTTTATTTTGCAGGCTGGTTTAATGGAACGCCTGTTGAAGTGAGTGCAATGCCGTCATTATCTATCAGTGGCTTATTGTCTTTATTTGGCAGTGTTTATGTGGCGATTCCGTTTATGCTTGAGTTGGTTCATTTACCTTCAGATCTATTTCAACTGTTTGTGATGTCTGGGTTTATAACCGGTAAATTTAACTCAATCGCTGCGGTAATGAATCTATTTGCCTTAACCTTGCTCACCGTTTGCTTATTCCAAGGCAGTCTTAAACTGCGTCCCCCTCAATTAATTAAAATGTCCGCGGGTTTATTGATTAGCACTGTCGTGACGATATTGATATGTCGAGTCGGCATGGGCTTATTTATTCATAGTCCTGAAATTACCAGCGGCGTGATTGCCAATATGCAAGTGGCTGATAAGGTTCCTACAAAAGTTAAACGACAGTTTCCTGAAGTCGGCAAAACCCCTTCACAACCTATCGCTGGCGTACAAGACATTATTAAGCGTGGCGTACTTCGAGTTGGTTACATTCCAAGCAATGTGCCATTCAGTTATTATAATAACGCAGGCCAATTAGTCGGCTTTGACTCTGCTATGGCAACGAAGCTGGCTGAAGATTTAAATGTCGAAGTAGAGTTTATTCCTTTTCGTAAAAAGACCTTATCTGCCTCGCTAGATGCAGGCTTTTTTGATGTTGCTATGTCGGGACTCGCAATGGATATTAAGCAAATGGACAGCTTGAGCTATAGCGATCCTGTACTTGAGCTAAACGTTGCGATTGCCACCAAAGACCATAGAGTTAATAGCTTTAAAACGAATCAATCGATTTTAGAAATGGAAAATACCACCATTGCTTACGTCGAACATGATGACAAAATTAAAGAAGCAAAGCGGGTGTTACCGCACTTAACCTTTGTAAAAATCGATGGCTACAAAGACTTCTTTAGACAGAAAGGCGATAAGTATGATGCGGTGGTCATTAGTGCTGAAGCGGGGTCGGCTTGGACATTGTTCTTCCCTGGCTACGGTATCGCTATTTTAGAAGGTAAAAATCGATACCCAGTTGCTTATGCTGTTGCTCAAACTAATCAATCATTATTGAATTACATCAATAACTGGCAAAAGCTTCGCAAAGTCGATGGTCACCAACAGGAGTTTTATGATTACTGGATGCTAGGTAAAGGCGCCACGACACCGCAGCCTCGATGGTCAATCATTCGTGATGTACTGCATTGGGTTGATTAACCCGTTTAGTACCTCAAAGCTGGTGATTTAACACTATTTAGTTTGAGTATTATTTAGTTTGAATAATATGCCTCAATCCCAAAAACATAAAGCCTAACAAATCTGCTTGTTAGGCTTTATGTTTATATTCACTTCATTTTGTCACTAAGTTTACGGCAATTAAGCCTACCTAAAACTGTCATATTCACCGACTACAGTATAACGCTATGCTGGTTGCCATAAATTGTGAATTTATTGCCTTCTATCAGTTGACAATCAATAGATTGAAAACGATTAAAAATATTGCAAACCTTGTAAAGTTAACCTAAAAATAACTGTAGCATTTTTGTTAAACACCTCGTTGATATTTAGCGCTCCAATTAGTAAGGATACTAGTGAAGAATGATGAATAAGTTACGTATAGGTATTGTGTGTCACCCCAGTATTGGCGGTTCAGGCTTGGTTGCCACCCAATTGGGATTAGGCTTGGCAAAATTTGGCCATGAAGTGCATATCATTGCACACAAGCGCCCGTTTAAATTACCTGAAGACATAGAGAATGTTGTCTTTCATTGCGTAGATGAAGTGAACTATCCCTTATTTGAAGGCCCGCTACACACCTATTCGTTAACGGCAAAAATTGTTGAAGTTGCGGAAGAATACCAGTTAGATATTGTGCATGCTCACTATGCTATTCCACACTCACTTTGCGCCCATTTAGCCAGTAATATTGCTCGTTATCCCTTCCCAATTGTCACTACAATTCATGGCACGGATGTCACTATCGTTGGCCAAGACGATGCGATTAAGCGCTTAAATACATTTAGCATGAATCAAAGTGCCTTATTAACGACAGTTTCTGAATTTCAGCGTCAATACATGCTGCAAGAGTTCGATATTCAGCAACCGATTAACGTAGTGCATAACTTTATTGATGCAGACGATTTCACCCCAGCACTTCAAGATGAAACGTTAAGAGCGACGTTAGCTCAAGATGACGAAAAAATCTTAATGCATGTCTCTAATTTTAGACCCCTTAAAAACACCTCAACAGTCGTCGACGCCTTTAGCCAACTAACCTGCAGTGAGCCTGTAAGGTTAGTATTAGTGGGCGATGGCCCTGATATTGGAAAGATTAAACAGCAATGCCAGCAATTAAACATACTCGACCGTGTCACTTTTACCGGTTCAGTTAATAAGGTTGAACGTTATATTGCCAATGCTGACTGCCTTATCCAACCTAGCTTTAGGGAATCATTCTGCATGGTGATTTTAGAAGCCATGTCGTGTGCGGTTCCGACAGTTAGCAGTAATGTTGATGGTATTCCCGAAGTCGTTGATGAAGGCGTAACGGGTTACTCATTTCCCCCTGAAAATTCAACTAGTATGGCAGCTGCAATTAGCCATATTCTCTCGGATAGTTCAATACAGCAACGACTCGGTCAAGCTGGGCGTGAGCGAGCCATAACGCACTTTAATTGCGACAATAAAATCAAACAATACGTTGACTGTTACCGCCAGACCTTAGCTAGATTTAGCCGCTCAGCTGTCGCAAGTTAAGCGATTTAACGCTTGTTATTGCTATAGCAGTAATGCTGGCATCTTAACTCATGTCAGCAACGTCCATGAAAGTCGACAAAAACAATAAGTAAAAGGGAATCATATGGCTAATGCCAGCACGCAAACGGACACCGAACAACAAAATCAATCAGCACCGGTTAAGAAAGATAAAAAAATCAGTATGTCGAGTTGGGTATTACTGTCATTTGCAGGCGGTATTATTGCAGGATTGTTTTTCGGTGAAATGCTGGCGTGGATGTCGGTCATCGGCGATGCGTTTATCAAGTTATTACAGATGACCATCATTCCTTACATTATCGTATCGTTAATCTCTAGTTTAGGCAGTTTAACCTTAGAACAAGCCAAGTCATTAGGTGTAAAAGTCGGTAAATTGATGCTAGTGATATGGCTTTTCGGTCTGTTAAGTATGTACTTGATCAAGTACACCTTCCCTGAGTGGCAAGCAGGTGAATTCTTTAGTTTAACGGCATTACAAGATCCTAATTCGGTCAACCTTTTGGATTTATATATCCCTTCTAACCCGTTTTTCTCACTGTCTAATAGTTATATTCCTGCAATTGTACTTTTTTGTGTTGCCACGGGCATTGCGCTGATATCCATTGATGATAAAGAGTCATTAATGCGCCCATTGCAGTTACTTGGCGCCTCCTTTAATAAGGTCACACAAAGTATTGTCATGCTGATGCCAATTGGTATTTTTGCCATGACAGCGGCGACAGCTGGCACGATGGATTTTGATGAGTTTCAAAAATTACAGGTTTATTTTATCGCTCATGTGGTGATGACAATATTACTCACTTACTGGGTTTTACCCGCCATCATTATGGTGATCACACCATTCTCCTATCGTGACATTACTGGTATCGCGAAAGATGCCATGATTACAGCATTTGCAGCCGGTAATATTTTTATAATCTTGCCATTGCTTATTCAACGCACCAAGGAGCTATTCCACAAATACAAGATTGGTAATGCGCAAACCGATGATTACGCCAATATTATTATTCCTGTGGTGTTTAGCTTTCCTAATTTGGGCAAGTTGTTAACCATCGTTTTTGTGTTATTTGCCGCTTGGTTTTCAGGCAAAGAGCTCGATTTTATTAGTTATTTTCCGATGTCTGTTAATGGCTTAATCAGTTTATTTGGCAGCGTCTATTTAACCATTCCTATGCTATTGGATTCGTTAGAGCTGTCTTCGGATTTATTCCAGCTGTATATGGTGTCGAGTTTATTCACTAGCCGTTTTACCTCATTACTCGCTGCAATGAATATCTTTATTTTAGCGATTGGCGGTACAGCGATGCTGGCTGGTATCGCAAAAGTCAGCATGAAAAAACTGATAATGTGCAGCGCCCTGACACCGATTGTTTTTGGCATCACTTTACTGGGAACCAGCTGGCTGCTTAATAGTATTGTTGATACTGAATACAATATGGATGAAGTGGTAGCACAAATGAGCTCTGCTGCAGAAGTACCTGAAGATGTGACAACCTTTAATTGGTCAAAAGAATTAGTTGTTAATGGCCCCCGCTCTGTGGAACAAATTAAGCAAAGCGGGACGTTAAGAGTCGGATATAATCCTGTTCAAGTCCCCTTTTCATTTTTTAATGCCGAGCATGAACTTGTCGGGTTTGATATCGAATTGATGAAAAAGCTGGCTGCTGAACTTGATTTACAAATCGCATTTATCCCTTATTCAAGCGAAAATGCCTTAGAGTCAATCAACAGTGGCTTGTTTGATATCACAGTCTCAGGCTTACAAATGACCACGACTCGAATCGGTTTAGTCGACTTCACTAACCCAGTGCTCGATCTTCACTATTCTTTTGTTGTTAAAGATTACCGTGCTGATGAATTTAAAACTGATGAACTTATACATCAAGCCGATAAAATCAGAGTTGCGTCTGTGGGAGAATATTCAATTATCCCTTACCTAAAAGAGAAGTTCGATAACATTGAATTTACTTCAATCGACTCTGACAAACTCTTTTTTGAAGATGATGGCAAAACCTGGGACGGACTGCTTATTAGCCTTGAAGCAGGTCAAACTTGGACCATTTTATACCCTGAATACACGACCCTATATAACCGTGAAGAAATTAAATCTTTCCCAGCATCCTACGCTGTTGCAAAAGGGAATACCTCATTGCACACCTTTTTAAATAGCTGGTTGGCAATTCAGCAATCATCCGGTTATGTAGACACACTCTATAGTTACTGGATTTTAGGAGAAAACGCCCAGCCTAAGCAGCCAAGATGGTCAGTCATAAAGGATGTATTACATTGGGTCGACTAGTGCGGAAAATAGCGAGTTAAACATAAAGCCTTACTGTAATAGTTAAGGCTTTATATTTTATTCAAGAGTCAAGATACTCACGAGTAACGGTACTCTCGAGCAACGGTACTTACGAGCTACATTATTTACGAGCAACAATACTCACGAGCGATGAGTGACGTAATACTGCCAGAGCGCGGTATTTAAGATCACTTGAACCAGATAAAGCCGATATTGAATATAAATCATATTAGTCTCCATCGGGTTGTGAACGATATGTCAGATAATTAGCCCCTAACCCATTAACAATCAGTCCAATCAGCACCCCAAATGCAACACTAAATACCTCAAAACTAATCGAAGTTGGTAACCAAGTTCTGATGAGACTAAAACTCAGTAAATTAGCCATTCCTGCGACTATCGCTACCGCAACCACCCATTTCATTTGTGCACGGGTTTGTAGCTGCTTGCGGTGGCTAAATGTCACACACCTATGCCCCCACCAAGTTAGCCCTAATCCAATACTAAATCCGGCAAACCTCGCCAATAAAACAGGCCATTTAGCTAAATGTAATAGGCTTAAAAAGAGCATTAAGTCGACTAAAAAACTCCCACCACCTACCAGTAAAAAGCAGCTCACGGTTTTAAGTTTTTGCCGATTAAACACAGGCATAGCTTGGGCTGGTTGGGATAACATCAGTGTGCGCGGCATTAGCTTTCACCACACAACATTAGCACTTTTTTCTTATTTTCGACTTCTAACTTACAGGTGGCAAAACTATCGTATTTTGTCAGTTGTGTTTGAGTCACAACAATATAATAAGGAGTATTTTGAAGACGAATTAGCTGTTCTTCATCATTGACCACGACCGCTTTACCCTCACTGTAATAACGAGACGAAAATGGTTGCTGTAGCCAGTAATACACTGGTAAGTCATATAAGCGTTGTTCTAACAACCACTTATCACTTTTTTCTTTACTGACACCAGTATTAAGTACCCCAACGACAACCATAAGCAATAAGGGAATAGAAGTTGCGATCGTCACAAACCGTTTAATCACATCATCTTTCCAAGCATAAGCAATAAGTAATGCTAATGCTGGCGCTGCGGGTAACACATAAGCAGGTAGAATGTTTCCCGCTAAAGTGAATAACACCATAGGCGATATCATCCAGCACATCAGAAATTTAGTGAAAGAATCAAACCCTTTGTTTTGCTGGCTAACCTCAGTATTTGACCCACTGTTATTTTGATATAAACGATAGAGGCCACGTGGCAAGAAAAATGACCAAGGTAAACACGCTACGGCAAAATAAATCCAAATCGTACCACGTGCTTCATCATGGGCAGTGCCGTATAAATCGCCTTTCCAGCCGCTATCAACAAACCTTGACCAATGCTCGCCAACAATAAAGTATTGAATAAAGCCTGGGGTAGCCTGCTCGGCCATCACGTACCAAGGTAACACTAAGCTCAGCATCAAAGTCAGGCCTGATAACAAGGGGACTTTTTGCCATAACTCGCGCCACATGTTGATAGGGCCTACTGCCCAAAGCATCCACAAAGAAACACCGATGCCAAATATCGCAATCACAACAGGGCCCTTGGCCATTAGGCCTATGGCCAATCCAGCGAAGCCTGCGTATCCCCAAAAATACTCACCTTGCCATGCTAAATAAAAACCAATAAATGCTAACGTTAACCCGAGTAATAAGCCCATATCCGTCATAACTGTGCCTAAGCACACATAAAAAACGGTGGTGGTCGCATAGATGATGGCAACGGTTAAGCCATTGATTGAAAATCGTTTCGCAAATTTAACCACCAAGGCTAGGCTCAGCACACCGACAATGAAATGCGGTAAACGTAAAAAGAACTCATTATTGGCGAACAGCTCGATAAAGCTGGCACTCATCCAATTTTGCAAAGGCGGTTTTCCCCAAAATGGAACACCATAATCAAATTGAGGTGTGAGCCAATTTCCTGTTTCTGCCATAAGCCTTGCCATTTCACCATAGCGAGCCTCTGTCGTATCCATTAACGGGTATAAAGCTAATGATACTAATCGCACTAATAACACACCCATTAAAAGCCATAATAGGTTCGTTCCCAATGAGTTAGATTTATGTGAAGGTAATTGCAGCGCATTCATTTAGACATTTCCACCATAATTGTAGGTTTGCTTGTAACTTGTTGGTTGTACAAAAAATGCTTGTTGCAAATGGCTCCCTTGCAGAACACTCGCTTGCAAATCACAGTTACTGAATTGATTTACATGGTTTATAGATGTCGACTTAGCACGCTTTAGCGCTTGCTTGCTATGAGTCGTTGCTTTGGTCATTGACGTGAGCGGCTTTTTAAAACTCACAACCGTATTAGGAATACTTTGTTGGTGATATACCTCTTCTACAATAAATACTGGGCGCTGCTTCACCTCCATAAACACCCGTCCCAGATACTCGCCAATTAAACCAATCGCCAGTAACTGAATTCCCGCTAAAAATAATTGCACCACCATCATTGATGCATATCCCGCGACAGCTTCACCAAATACCAAGGTTTTCAATACCACCCACACACCATAAATCAACGAACTTAAACCAATGGTGACTCCAAACCAGGTGGCTAAACGAAGGGGTTTAAAACTAAACGAGGTAATTCCATCCATCGCTAAACCAATCAGCTTGCCGTAATTCCATTTGGTTTCCCCTACACTGCGAGGATCTCGATCAAACTCAATCGTAGTTTGGGTAAAGCCTGGCCAGCTTAAAATGCCTTTCATAAAGCGATTACGTTCTGGCATTGCATTAATATGATCAACCACCTGACGACTTAGCAACCTAAAATCGCCAACATTTTCAGGCACAGGAGAGTCTGACATCACATTCATTAATCGATAAAAACAGCCTGCTGAAAAGCGCTTAAACCAGGTTTCGCCCAACCGTTTTTTTCGGCGCATATTCACCACTTCATAGCCTTCACGCCAAGTGGCTAACATCTGTGGAATAAGCTCTGGTGGGTCTTGCAAATCTGCATCAAGCAAAATAACCGCAAGGCCTCTTGCTTGAGCAAGGCCCGCAGAAAGCGCAGCCTCTTTACCAAAGTTTCTGCTGAGTTTAATGCATTGATGCTCACCATGACTCATGCGTAATTGCTGTAATAGCGCCCAAGTGTTGTCGGTACTTCCGTCATCAATAAACACTAACTCGCAATGCTCGGGCATGGTTGAGAGCACTCTGTCAAGGCGCTGCATCAACACATCAAGGCTTTGCGCCTCATTAAACATTGGGATAATGATCGATAAGCAGACTTCCGATTGCTGGCTGGCTGAGGATTGATGACGCATGGACTATTCCTGTGAATCAAAATATGCCAACATCTTGAATGATAGCGAGTGTAAGAAATGTCATTGACATTTTTTCGACAAAAAATGACTGATAATAAGCCTCCATTTCGAAGGCAACGAGCAACAAATGAAACTACTTATCATTGAAGACAACCACGATGTGGCAGGGATCTTAGGCGATTTCTTTGAAGCTCAAGATGCTGAAATTGACTTTGCAACGAATGGTGAGCTTGGGCTATCTCTGGCTCTCGCTGACGATTTTGACGCTATTATTTTAGATTTAATGCTGCCTAAAATGGATGGACTCACTCTGTGTAAAGCCCTGCGAGAACAAGGGTGCTCTACACCAGTACTTATGCTAACAGCCTTAGACAATAAAGCGGATTTAATGACCGGATTTGACAGTGGTGCTGACGACTACTTAGGTAAACCCTTTGATTTAGATGAGCTGGATGTACGAATCAAGGCGTTGATTAAACGCCACCGTGGAAATGTGGCTCAAGCTAAGCTGCGCTTTGGCGATCTTGAAGTTGACACGGCACGTCACCAAGTCACACGCCAAGGTATGATATTGCCACTCACTCCCACCACCTATCAAATACTGCGTTTGCTCATTAAGAATGCACCAAATGTTGTCACAAGGGAGCAACTTATCGACGAGCTTTGGGGCCAACACCCACCAGGAAAAGATATTTTGCGCAGTCATGTATATCAGCTTCGTAATCAACTCGATAAGCCGTTTGGTCAACCTATGCTAGTGACAGTCCCCAAAGTCGGTCTACGCCTCGACCAAGGTTCTACTGATACGAATTTAACCGAGTGAATACAAGTATGCTAAATCAACCCAAAGTAAGTCGTACCAGCACAAGTAATACCACTGCGCGATCTTTTGTTGGTAGGCTAAGCGTCTACTTTGCATTCATTGGTGTTTTGGCTGCTGGGATCATTTATGTCACGATGATTTTCATACTGCAATGGGTTGAGGATGAAGTAAGCTTAAATAACCTCAGAGAAAGCGCCCCGTATGTGGTAAAGCAATTTCAATCAGGTACCCCAGAACCTTTGGTATTGCCGCCTAATATTACCGCCTTTTACAGTACCAATTTTATTCCGAAAAAGTATGGCCAGCTCCAAAACTATCCACTTGGCTTTAATGGTGAAATTAATGATGATTCTCATGAGCTGTTTTTGCATCGAGATGAGTTTTTACTGGATGGAGAAGTCGTTCAGTTATACCTGACTATGCCAGCTGACAATGTTGAACTTTCTAACGCCCAATGGAAAAGTATTAGTACCTTCTCATTGCTATTCACATTAGGACTATTAATTTTACTTGGTTATGCGCTGATCAAATTATCAAAACGCTTAATTGAACCCATCAATGACTTAAGCAAACAGCTCGCGAAGCAACCTTTGCCAACCACATTTAGCGTCAATACGAGTGCAGCCAAAGAGTTTGGTATTCTAACCGATAGCTTAAATAGTTATCGTCAGCAAAATGAAACCTTAATCAAACAAGAACAAGCCTTTGCCAGGTATGCCAGTCATGAGTTACGCACCCCATTGAGTATCGTTGTTGGCGCGGCTAAATTGCTTTCTAAAAAGCCCGATGCTGATTTTCAGTTGCGCCAGCAAGAGCGCATCACTCGTGCAGCCCAAGACATGCAAAATACAGTAGACGCCTTATTGAATATTGTTAAGCAGGAAAAGTCTGACAATAGTAATCCACCACGTCAATTGACTGAACAAGAGCTCAACCAAACCATTGAAACAGCAGTGAACTTAGCTAAAAAACAGCACATTGAAGTGACGGTTAACTGGCAAGGTAACCCATATGTGCAGCCCAATTCAGCCGTGATTAAAATGTTACTTAGCAATTTGCTGAATAACGCAATTAATGCTCGCGGTGATAATTTGCCTGACGATGAAACGAGCTGGATTAAGATTACCATTTTAGACAATCAAATAGTGATAGAAGATAACGGACAGGGTTTATCTAATATTGAGAAAGGTCAGCAACAAAGCGATATGTCAGGCCACGGTTTAGGTTTAGTAATTATTGATACTTTATGCCATCGATATAACTGGCAATTTACCCTAAAATCAAACGACCCAAGAGGCTGCATTGCGACCTTATCTTTACCTGCTCTAAGCCTTTAATCTAAGCCATTAAGCTAAGCCAAAACATAAACAACAGCTCAGAATAAAAATGGCTAACTCTCATTACAAGGTTAGCCATTCGTTTATCTGTATCAACGGGGGTTAGCGTTTATGAATGACTCCAGACTTCATCACAAAAGGTACATCCAGTAAGGCGTCTATTTGCTCTACTGGACTGGTGTTAAGTGCAATAATATCTGCTTGTTTACCTGGCTCTAACGTGCCTATATCATCTGACATTCCCAAAAGGTCAGCCGCATTAATCGTGGCTGAAATAAGAATATCTTGATTAGACATGCCAGCTTGATGCATCAGTATGGCTTCTTTGGCATTCTGGCCATGCTTTGATACGCCACTATCAGTACCAAAAGCGATATTAACACCCGCTTTGTAAGCATTTCCGAAGTTGTTTTGCATGTCATTGCCCACACGAATAGCTTTGGCTTTAATTGCTTCCGACATAAAGTTACCGCTGGAGTTAGCCATTTGTACGACCGTATCACCAGCTAATAAAGTGGGAACCAAATATGCACCAGACTTCTTAAACAGCTTAATTGATTCTTTATTGGCGTAACTGCCGTGTTCAATACTGTCTACACCAGCACGTAGAGCAGCATTAATCCCTTCTGCAGCATGGGCGTGGCTGGCAACCTTTCTTCCCAGAGCATGAGCCGCATCGATGACTTCTTTTAGTTCATCATTTGCCATCTGCTGACCTGTACCTGTATTGGTATCGGAAAGAACGCCGCCAGTAGAGGTGATTTTAATGACATCTGCGCCATATTTAATTGCCCGACGAGTTGCTCGGCGACAATCAAATGGGCCATCACAAATGGTTTTAGATGTCAGCATATCCAACAGATCAGGACTTTTACCATCTACATCACCATGGCCGCCAGTCACCGAAACACCACCAGAAGCAATAATACGAGGTCCTGCTAACCATCCTTTATTAATGGCATCTCTAAGCGCATAAATCTGTTCAGGTTTTGCACCTAAATCTCGTACGGTGGTAAATCCAGCCATCAAGGTTTTATTAGCAAAATAAGCACTTCTCATCGCCACGTCGGCATCAGACATCCTTAAAGATTCACTGTCATTATTGGGTCCAAGTTCACCTTGAAGATGCACATGCATATCCATCAAGCCAGCCATTACAAATTGCTGCTTTAAATCGACATACTCAATCGTGTCAGCTGCTGTTAATTCATTGTCGTTTATTTGTATAAAGCCTTTTTCGACGGTAGAGATTTTGCCATCTTTAACCACAACCGAATGTGCTTTCAGTGTGGATTTACCAGCTACAGTTAATAGTTCACCGGCATGAATCACTTTGTAGTCGGCAGCAAAAGCTGCTGAAGACATCCCTATGGTCAATAGCAACATAGTTGCCTTGCTAGTCGCTTTTTTATAACCCTTAAGCGTTGATTTCAAGCTCGTTAAAATAGAAGCGTTACGCGTTGTTTGAGGCATATTAATCCCTGAATGTGTTTCATTGTCCTAAGCTATTAACATGCCTAACTTAAGGGCGCTTTACAATCTTGCTTAACAACTTTTATTTACCATCAAGCTCCGCAACAAGCTATAACCTCAAACTAACCCAGCACTAACGCATCGACCAAACCTTACTCAATTGCAAACCAAGTTAACCCAATTCGCTAGATCTCGAGCACATTACATAGGTAAATTTAACATTTGTATTTGATTAACCTAAGCCTTTGCTATATAAAAGATTTAAGATTTTCATCAGGGAGGTTGAAAGTGACTGAATCTGTCAAATCTGACAAAAATTATGCGACTGCAGTTATTTTATCGGGAATTTTCGGGATTTTTGGAGTTCACCATTTCTATTGTGGCCGAGTTTTGCATGGTTTTTTTGATTTAACACTAGCCATTGTTGGCATTACGTTATTGCAGTTTGAAGACGTTACGCTCACCCTGATCGGTGCAGGTCTTATTTTTATTGATGTCATTCATACAGTCGTAGTGACATTTATGCTTCTAGTTGGAAGCTACAGAGACGGACAAGGTAAGTTAATCACCTATCCGGGACAAAAATTATAACTAAGGGATTTTAATTATGTCAGAAGTACAAACAGCTGAAACACCAGTAGAACTAAGTGAGAAAGGTTTTGTACCTACTCTTCTGTTGTGTTTTTTCCTAGGCTCTCTAGGTGTGCACCGTTTTTACACAGGTAAAATTGGTACTGGGATCTTGATGCTGTTAACCCTTGGCGGTTTAGGTATTTGGACGTTAATCGACTTCATTATTATTGCAGTTGGTAACTTTAAAGACTCACAAGGTCGTGCGATTAAAGCAAGCTAATCTTGTTTTATCCGTAAAGACTCAAAAGCCACGTTAATTAACGTGGCTTTTTATGAACGAAACGATCTTGAAACTCGCTTTTACGCGTTAGAACATATAATCAATGCCCAAATAAACTTGTTCAGCATCATTTACCGACAGAGATGACACATTGTCCCCTGACGAAGTAAAGTTATGCATCAAATACCTAAAACCCACCTCTGATGTAAACTGATCACTCAGCTCAAAGACAACACCAGTTTGTCCGCCAAAAACATAGCTACTACGAGTATCAAAATAGCTTTGTTCACTATCTGTGTATTGGGTCTCTTGACTACTTAACCCTGCAGAAGCCCCAACAAATAAACTAACCAGCCCGGCATTATCAAAGGGAAATAACCAATCATAGGAAACTAAAACCCCTTGATGATGACTTAAATCATCAGAACTAAATGAGTAAGTGCCGTATAGCCGACTCGCTTGGTCAAAGGCGACACCGTTTCGTAACTGGTAGTTAATCCCACCTAATTGGATATCATTTACATTAGACGGCAAGGCTGAAAATGTTGACAACTCTGCATAATGATAACCGACAACCCCACCAATAATCTTATCAGCACCATAAGAAAACTGCGGGAATAAAGACAATATAGCCAGACTTTTAATGAGCTTTTTTGCCGCCATACGCCCTCCCATTTCAGTGATACCTTAATTAATCATCACTTATTATTGGTAATGGGAACGTAAGCTAGATCAAACTTTGTAAGCTTGTTTTTAAAATAGAGAAACTAGATATCCAAACTGTGATCAGGTTAAAAAACAAACAAATAAATATCAACAACAAACTCATTCAGCGCACAGTTGGAGCCAACAAAAAAGCCGCTAATTAGCGGCTTTTTATTTCAACGTAATGAAACGAACAATTAATTAGCGATTTTTAAATCCGCTTTATCAGAGATAAGATTTAAATCAAAATCAAACTCGTCAACACGGATCGCACGTTCACGTTTTAAGTTGTAATCTTGCAGCAACTTATGCTCGTCTGCACTAATGACTTTGGCATCTAATGCATTATCAAGGGTAATTGAAAAACGAACACCCGCTTTAAATACACGTTGTTTAAGTGCTTTTTTGACTTTAGCAAGCAATGGTAAACAGGTCATTTTAGCAAGGTAAGCTTGCTCATTAATATAATTACCATCACCAGCAACTGGTTTAACAAGATGCGTCAGCTGCTTTTTGAAAGCAGTATCTAGTTGAGCTTGTTCAGCTAATTCGCGTACTAAATCATCGTTCACTTTAACCATTTTGCCAGAGTAAGTCATGGTAATTAAACGCATAAACTGGCGTGTTGGCTTCGATGGGAAGTTCTCAAGGAAAGACAATAATGCTTCTTCCGCTTTGCATAATGCCCAACGCGTTGCGTATTCAAAGTAAGGCTTTGCTTCGTTACGTTCATCAGTTGTCACTTTTTGCTCGTAAAAACGAATTGATGCCATTGCAGCGTATAAATAACTCATCACATCGCCTAAGCGTGCTGACAGCATTTCAGCTTGTTTCAGCTTACCGCCTAATACAAGTAACGAGAAATCGGCATATACAGCGAGTTTAGATGCCAGCTTATGTACCGACTTTTCGTAACCAACAACCTCAGGAAGCGTTGATTGAGCTGGCGCAGTAAATGGTAATAAACCTAATTTAAATGCACGTAGGCTGTTTCCAACACTGTAACCAATGGTTTGTCTGAAGATACGATTAAAGGTTTTATCCGCATCGCTTGCATCACTGTGAATAGACTCAACCATGCTTTGTAAATGAGGATGACAACGCATCACACCTTGACCAAAAATCATCAAATTACGGGTTAGGATGTTAGCGCCTTCGACCGTAATCGCAATTGGTTGTGCAACATAACCAGATGCTAGCGTATTTTGAGGGCCACGTTGAATCGCTTTACCCGCTTGAATGTCCATCGCTGAATCTAAAATATCACGGCCTAACTCAGTCATATGGTATTTCGCAATCGCGGTGACTACAGATGGCTTTAATCCAAGACCTAAGCCTTCCGTTGTCAGCACTCGCATCGCTTCTTGCAAGTATGTTTTACCAGCAATATCAGCAAGCTTTTCTTGAATACCTTCAAACTTACCGATTGATAAACCGAATTGTTCACGTACCGCAGCATATTCAGCAGACGATTTAAATGAACATTGGCTCACTGATACACCTAATGCAGGCAACGAAATACCACGGCCCGCACCTAAACAGCTCACAAGCATCTGCCAGCCACGACCAATATTGTCTTGGCCGCCAATAATAAAGTCCATTGGAATGAATACATTTTCACCACGTGTCGTACCGTTATAAAAACGACAACCCATTGGATCGTGACGATTACCTAATTGCACACCTGGATGTGCCTTTGGGATCAACGCACAAGTAATACCAAGTTGCTCTTTACCGCCTAATAGACCTTGAGGATCTTCAACTTTAAATGCTAAGCCTAATACTGTCGCAATGGGTGCTAGGGTAATATAACGTTTGTCCCAAGTTACCGATAAGCCAAGTACTTCTTTACCTTCGTACTCGCCCATAGTGACAGTACCTATATCTGGTATACCACCGGCATCAGAACCTGCTTCTGGACTTGTTAATGCAAAACAAGGGATTTCTTGCCCGTTAGCTAAACGAGGCAACCAAAAGTCACGTTGGCTATCTAAACCGTAATGCATTAACAACTCACCTGGGCCTAGGGAGTTAGGTACCATTACTGTTACTGCAACAGCCGAGCTTTTCGCCGCTATTGTCGCAACAATGGTTGAGTTAGCATATGGACTAAACTCAAGTCCACCGTATGATTTTGGAATAATCAGAGAGAAGAATTTATTTTCTTTTAGGAAAGTGAGTACGTCTTCAGGCAAATGCTTCCCGTTTTGAATATCGAAATCATCGACCATTTCAATTAAGGTTTGCACAGGGCCATCTAAGAAAGCTTGCTCTTCCGCCGACAGGGTCGCATTAGGAATGTCACGCAATGCAGCAAAATCAGGAATACCTTGATAGATAGAGCCTTCAAGCCACACGTCACCAGCATCTAACGCTTCTTGTTCAGTCGTTGAAATACTCGGCAGTACTTTTTTAAATGTTGTTCTTATGCTCATAGTTCATACTCATCAGACCAGAATAATAGTGTGCATTACGTCACAAAAAACAAATTAGATCAAATATTCTAATTCAAAAATAAAGCCTTTATTTACAGTAACAAAGCAGCTAACAAAAATAATTACCAACTTTTCATAGACTTACACATGTACGCTGAAATGAAAAAAAATTAAAAAATTTATACGCTCGTTTGAATTTTTGCATTTTTTAAGCAAAAACGATGCTATTTAGGCTGAGACATTTCAAAATAGCGAGTCAAAAATAGGAAGAATTATTGACTCAATGACGCGATTAAATTTGAACAATACGCAATGAGCCCTGTCGATGAGATTAACGCAAACCTTGCATACATCGCCGAAATTGATTGGAAAAATAACCAACAGCAGCTTACAGTGATAGCATGCCAAAGTATGGGGACTAAGGAGACAGCCAATGTGCGGTAGAATTGAAGTGTTACTAAGTGGAATGCAGTCGACCTTAGACAATCTATTCGAGCAGCCGCTGACGATTCAAGATAACCTTGATTTACGTCCCACCGATCCCATTACGACACTTAGTCACCAACAAGGTAAAATCATTTCTAGCCAGCAGCGATGGGGAATACAGCCTGACTGGACGAAAAAACTGATTATCAATGCTCAAGCTGAAACCGTTTCACAAAAGCCAACGTTTTCTAGCGCATTTGCTCAGCATCGCTGCATTATTCCTTGCAGTGGTTGGTTTGAGTGGCGACAAGAACCGACAACAGACTTATTGAGTCTTGACCAAGAACTGGCAAACGGCGCTGATACTCCCCCTATTTCAAGTCAGCAACAAAAGCACAAATACCGCTTTTCTCATGCGGGAAATAAGCCATTATTCATGGCTGGCGTGATGTATCCCGATCAGCAACAAGTCGTAACGTTAACGATTAAACCCAATACTAAGTGTGCTCAGTATCACCACAGAATGCCCTTATTTATCGCCTCAACTCAGATAAATCATTGGCTAACTCAGCCAGTCGACAATCTATCTGAACTCATCAATCCATTGCCTGAACATTGGATTAAAATCACTGATTCAACACAAATTTGAAGCCCAACCATTACTCAAAACACATTTAAAAAATGTAGAATTTTATTAAGCAGATCACAACCTTGAGAAATAAGTATGCTAGAAAATGCAAAATACTGGCTTTGCAGGCCATTTTAAGTTTCAATTAAGTTAAATCAATAAGATGGTAGCTGAGTAAAGTACTTGGAATTTAAGAAAGCGCTTAAGATTCTGGACAGAAATCAGCCTTTTTTCATTTTATTAGATTGCTTTAAACAATAAATTAAAATGTGCTAACCAATTTTCAGTGTTCTTAGTTTTGAAGTAACGGATTTATTTTCATTAAGATAGTTGTACATTGATTATGCGCGATTTGTTAAGGCCGAATTTGGCACTTAGCACGGGCGATAAAGCCCCTTAACTGATGATGGAGTTACTATGAAATATTTAGCTATGATCGCTACACTAGTTTTCGCTAGTTCTGCTTTTGCTGTTGATTGTGTAGATTGTCACGAAAAAATCAACGTTGAAGAGCATGCTGAGATGGAAGCAAACATCGAAACTTGTAATGATTGTCACAGCTTTGCTGACGCTCATGAGTTAGATGCAGACTTGCACACTCCTGACCTAACAATCACTGAATGTGCTGATTGTCACGAGCTTTAATCTCGTATAAACCTTGATTTACAGCAACTGTCTTTTACCAGATTTGACGTTGCTCGTTCACTAAATCAAGTGTTATCTCTGTAAGAGAATAAAAACCAGTTGATTGCTCAGCTGGTTTTTTTATATCCCCAATTTAAGCAGGCCTTAACCAGTACATCAAGCTCCCCCCTTGTCTAGGCCATCAATGCCTTAATTTCATTAAAGGTCACTTGCGCTTCCCGATAATCGAGCGCAATAGGGTAATTTCGCCCTTTATATTCGAGCACTAATGATGGAAAGCCTCTTATTGGCAGTTGATGCACTGCGGTGAGCTCTACCATCAACCTTTGATTTACTTCATCTGACATGATTGCTTTGCTAAAGGCTGCGCTTTCAATGCCAATACTGACCGCAGCCTCCACTAAAGTATCAATATCTGATGGATTTTTTGCTTCTAAATAATAGGCTGTTTGAATTGCCAGTATCATTTGCTGCTCAAGGCCATAGTCTCTGGCAACGATACAGGCGCGACATGCAGGATAGGTTGAACGTCTAGGGCGACACACTTGCCAAAAATCGTGATTGAACTCAGTGCCTAATTGCGCTGCAATTTTATGCCAAGTTTGGCTCAAAAAGCCCTGCATCTCATCAGGCATGGGTACGTCAGAATCTGCTGCTAATCCCCCTAGACAATACTCAATGTCGATATCGTTACCATTCTCTGCGATTAACTGTTTGAGTGCTATCCAAGCGGGTCGATACCCCCAGCACCAACTACACATAGGGTCGTACACATATTTAAGTTTTGTGGTATCAGAAGTCATAAAACACGCTTAATTATCAGTTTATAAGGGATAGTTCTCGAGCTTAAAATATCCTTGCTCTATCTACAACATAACGGACAAGGTTAAAGTGTAACGCCATTTGTAGCCGCTCATAGGCAAATCACGCTATAATCCCGTCATTCATCTCCACCCCGTCAAAATGAGTATTTATCATGGCCAGAACAGCGGCTGCTTTGCACATTCTCGTTAAACATAAGCAACAAGCAGAAGATTTAATCAAACAACTCGAGAAAGGCGCCAAGTTTGATGTGCTCGCCAAAAAACACTCTTCGTGTCCATCGGGTAAAAATGGCGGTAACTTAGGTGAGTTCAAAAAAGGTCAAATGGTACCTCAGTTTGATAAAGTGTGCTTTACAGGTGAACTCATCACACCTCACCTTGTTAAAACCAAATTTGGTTGGCATGTCATAAAAGTTCTCTATCGAATCTAATAAGTTTAAATATGACAATAACAGCATTTGCTTATATACGTTTCAGCAGTCGGCCGCAAGAGCAAGGCGATAGTATAAGACGCCAAGAGTCAGCTGCTCGCCGGTGGGCTGAGCAAAACAATGTGGAACTAAGTAGTGATACTTTCCAAGATTTAGGCGTGTCTGCTTTTGTTGAAGGCGGTAAACGTCCCGCACTTGCCGACTTAATCAACGCTATTCGAGACGGTAAAATAGCCAAGAATTCATATATACTATTTGAGAACACCGACCGCATCACTCGCCGTGGGTACGACCATGCAAATAGTCTTGTGAAAGAAATTATCGGTCTAGGTGTAAAACTTGTGATTATATCGACTGGTCAGGTTATTGAACATTCGACTAACATGAGCCTTGCTCCAATGCTTCCGCTCTTACTCGATGCCGACCGCGCTTACATGGAGTCCGAACGAAAATCTGAATTAATACGTGCAAGCCGAAAACGCAGACGCGATGAAGAAACCTTAACAGGCAAGCTACCATTCTGGTTGTCTCGAGAGGACAATGGAATAATACTCAATGATAAAGCTTTTATTGTAAGTCGTGTTGTTGAGCAAAAACAGAAAGGAATCAGCAATCAGAGCATTGCTCGTGGACTGAACAACGACAGCATTCCTTCAGCAACTGGCCGCCAGTGGAATGCATCCGCAATCAGAATCGTTTACCAGAATCATGCAATTTACGGTGCAAAAGCTTATTACACTACTAATGGTAAAAAAATGAATCTGGAAAAAGTCGTTGCTAACAAGTTTCCAGCAATAGTGACTGAATCAGATTTTAACAGCGTTCAGCAGAAATCATCAGGTCGTGTTTCTCAAATATCACCGTTCAGCAATCTACTTAAATGCCATGAATGCGGCGGAGGCATGGTTCAAAAGACCACCACCTACAAAGAACGGAAAATGGTGTATCGCAAGTGCATTGCATCAATCGAAGGTCGATGCACTCAAAAGCACGCCATGCGTGATGCTGACAAAATAATTTCAGGACTGCTCAGGACGCTAGTTTATTCAGAAAGTACCAGAATCAGCGGCGCACCAGCTATACAAGCGCAAATAGACATGAATTATGCAATTGAAGAATCAATGTATAAGTCTGGTAATATTGAAGGACTGGTGCACTTATACAGCCGTAGAGCATCACTTGAAACAGAGCTTGCGGCAGAGAAAGCGAAGGACGGAATAAAAAGACCGTCGTTTGATTTCAAAAACGTATTTGATTTACCAATACCCGAACAGAATGCAAAGCTCAGATTGTTACTAAAGAAAATTATTGTTGAGCACAAACCCATGAAAAAAGGAAACAAATGGGTTATTCGAGTTTCGCAAATCAATGGACATCAGAAGCTTTTTATTGTGGAGCAGCAACGTGGATTTGGTAATGACTTTATACTTAGTGAGTCTGATACTGAGAAATGGAGCTTGGAGTTAAAGCGATTAAAGCAAAGTGTTGCTGATGATGAAAAAGCGTTTGCTGAATGGTTGATGAAAAAGGACGAAAATCTCCCTTTATAAGTACAGAGTCTATTACTCACAAGTATACTATCTAACAAAAGGCGCTCATTATGAGCGCCTTAAAGTACACCAAGTGCTTATTACTTCGGCTTGATAATATCGACTATCTTAGCTATTAAATCTATTTGCTTACTTTCGTCGACAGCCGCAGAAGTTTCTTTCGGATTAAACACTTTCATCAACAGTTCAATCTTAATATTTCGTTTTAAGTCTATTACTTCATCGGACGCCCTTAGTGCTTTGTCTAATTAGTTCCTGTTTAGATAATAAAACTGGCTCTTCAAAAAAAAATGAGATTCTCGCCGTCGAGCGAATGAAGTGAATAGTTAGCAACCTCTAACTTCTCTTCCAGATTTCTAATGACTCCAATATCAACATCCGAGTCGAAAACACCACTAAAAATAGTAGGTAGCTCCCAACCTCCATAAGATTGATGTTGAGCAGCAAGAAGCTCATTAAAACCCACAATTTCGCTCGTTAACTCATCAGGGCTAACAAGCTCTATTGAGCGCTTTATTTTTTCTGTGACATCAGCCTTTTCAGTTCCACTCATAACGCACCCAATAAACAGCAAACAGAATTACAAATAAATACCACCAAATCATTGACATAGATAGCCAGCCTTTTCGAATATTACGACCGAGTACATTAAGGCGTAAACAATATCAACCAAATTAAATAGACCTCAATGCATTAACTACCAATAAAACAGGTCACTTATTACCGCCACTTATTAAGAGGGCTACCAGCCGGGAAAAGACATATTTTTTTATAATCGACTGTAATCATACCCCTCAAAGCGCTAATTAACCTCACCAATCAAGCCGCTGCTCGACCTTCAAGCTTTTCCAGTCTCGCCTTTAGTTCTTGTAGTTCATCTTGCTGAGTTTGAATCACCATTTCCTGTATATCTGTAACGGTCGCTATCTCCATCAAACTATCTTTTACATTCTGGTCAGTATCAACAGTGATAGCCTTAACTTTCTGACCAACGCTTGCTCGCAAACCACCACGATTCTCAATGCGCTCGAAGTCAATTTTATGAACTAGGCTGTTTTTGTTATTCATAGTAAAAATCTCTTTCTGAAAATTATCTGTCTTGATGTGGTACTCGAACTGTTTAGCTTTCTTCACTTCCTGTATGTGTATTACAGAGCCGACCACACCATAATGCCCTCGAATAAATTCACGCTTATGCTCTACCAAATAGATACTCACAAGCCCACCAGTAATGTTCGCATGACACAGATAATCTTCTAAGTTGATATGCCACTTGGCTATGTATTTGTTGGTTTGTCGCATGAGAGAATCGCGACGGTTTTTAAGTCCGTTTTTAGCAGTAAAACCAATATCTTTTAGCTGCTGCTTTAAAGTACTTTCTGTGATTTGAAAGTTTTGATTTGTCTTCTCGTTTTTAATGACAAACGAGCGAATAAGGCAATAGTCTTCATTGACCTTACCTATGTTTATAAAAAGGGTTTTCATTTTAAAAATCTGTATTGGAAACTATTCCGCCTTGGCATGCGGTCGTATACTTTGAGTTGAGCACTGTTGCCAAACATGTGCTCTGAATACAGATTCAGTGTTGAGAGAACTCAACTCAAAGTATACGAAAGTTTATTTGCAGGGGATTTACTACACGATGGTAGTAGCGCTTATAAAGCGTCTTGAGGTGTTTGCTACAAGTCTATTTTAACACAATAAAATAGCCTTATAAACAAACTGAATTTCTTACATATCTCTATTTAGTACATTCAAAAACAAGAGTAAAACAATTATTGTTTTGCGACACTTTGGTCTCTTTTTACGACACTTTGACTCTTGAAACGCAGTGGTCATGCTGGTCGAGATACAATACTTTAAGTAACTCAGTGGCTATTCACGTTTAAATCTATTAAATAATTAATGGAGCGTAGCGACATTGCAGCGTAGCTGCTCAAACGTCTTCTACGTATCGAGTGATTGAGTTCGCTGCGCTCACGATGCTGCGCATCATTACGTTTATTGGAATGTATCAAGCAATCAAGATAATGGAGCGTAGCGACATTGCAGCGTAGCTGCTCAAACGTCTTCTACGTATCGAGTGATTGAGTTCGCTGCGC